>JBEGPL010000222.1:0-2912 GCA_041181445.1 Pseudomonadota bacterium | reverse complement strand
CGGACTGCGCCGCAATGGCAGCCGCCAGCAAAGGCCGGTCCCGCCCCGCCCGCGCTCACCCGCCGCACGCCTTGAACAGCGCCAGCGTGCGGGTCCACGCCAGGTCGGCGCTGGGTTCGTGATAATCCTTGCGCCGGTCGCTGTTGAACCCGTGGTTGGCGTCATAGACGAAAATCTGGGCGGTCGGGTGGTTCAGCGCGATCAGCGCCTCCACCCCCTCCATCGGGATGCCCGCGTCATAACGGCCGAAGTGGGCGATGGTGGCACAGCGCGGCGCGTCATCCTTGAACAGGGTCGGGACCAGGCTGCCATAATAGGCGCTCGCCGCCGCCACATCGTCGCTGGTCTGCGCCATTCGCCACGCCACCGACCCGCCATAGCAATAGCCGGTGATGAACACCGGTCCGCCCTCGGCACGCAGCGCGGTGATGCACGTTTGCGCGTCGGACAGACTAAGGTCGAACGGGTGGAGCACACGCGCCAGTTCGACCGCGCGGTCATAGTCGGTTCCGGTATAGCTGGCGGCGAACCCCGGATGTTCGCGGTCGAACAGCGCGGGGGCCAGCACCTCATATCCCTCGGCTGCATAATCGTCGCACAGGTCGCGGATATGGTCGGTCACCCCGAAAATTTCCTGGATCAGCACCAACCCGCCGCGCCGCGCGCCGACCGCCGGGGCGTGATAGACAGCAATGGCAGCGCCATCGGCCATCGTCATCCGTGTCATTTCACCCATGGCCATCCATTCCCCAAGCTTGTTTTGCCGATAGTTTAGCCGAATCGACGCGCCGCGAAAGGCCGGATCGCCCGCGATCTTGCAATGCAGCAAAACCCCTGCTACGCGCGCCCCGAACTCGCAGCGGGGACCGTCATTTACGGCCCGTTGCGCGGCACATCCCCCACGGGATTTTTGATACGGGTTTAAAAAGGGATTTTCGCGCGTGGAGACTTCCGGCGGCATTGAGGCAGGGTTGGCGGGGCGTTATGCCAGCGCGCTTTTTGCATTGGCCAGCGAAGCCAACAACGTTGAAATCGTTGAAAAAAACCTGAACGCGTTGCGCAGTGCCATTGCCGGTTCGGGCGATCTGGCCGCGCTGATTGCCAGCCCCGTGGTGACACGCGCCGACGCCGCACGCGGCATTGCGGCCGTCGCCACCGCGCTCAAACTTGATTCGCTCACCACCAAATTTCTGGGCGTGCTGGCGCAGAACCGCCGTCTGGTCGATCTGCCCGCGATGATCGCCGCTTTTGGTGGTCTGGCCGCCAACGCGCGCGGCGAAGTCACCGCCACGGTCACCAGCGCGCACCCGCTGACCGGCGAACAGGCCGCGGCGCTGCGGTCACAGCTCAAGACCCGTGTCGGCCGCGACGTCGCGATCGACACAAAAATCGACCCCGCCATTCTTGGCGGCCTTGTCGTCCAGCTGGGCAGCCAGCTGATCGATGGCAGCATCAAAACCCGTCTCAACAGCTTCGCCCAGGCGATGAAGGGCTGAAAGCCCGTTCGCCACAAGGTCCGATGAAAGGTTAATCCATGGAAATCCGCGCCGCTGAAATCAGCAAGGTCATCAAGGACCAGATCGCCAATTTTGGCACCGAGGCCAGTGTGTCCGAAATCGGCCAGGTCCTGTCGGTCGGCGACGGCATCGCCCGCGTTCACGGGCTGGACAATGTTCAGGCCGGTGAAATGGTCGAATTCGCCAACGGCGTGCAGGGCATGGCGCTCAACCTGGAAGCCGACAATGTCGGCATCGTGATTTTCGGCAGCGATGCCGAGATCAAGGAGGGCGACGTCGTCAAGCGTACCGGCACAATCGTCGACGTGCCCGTGGGCAAGGGTCTGTTGGGCCGCGTTGTTGACGGTCTGGGCAATCCCATCGACGGCAAGGGGCCGATCAAGGCCGACAAGCGCATGCGCGTCGAAGTCAAGGCGCCGGGCATCATCCCGCGCAAATCGGTCAATGAACCCGTCCAGACCGGTCTCAAGGCGCTCGACGCGCTGGTCCCCGTCGGCCGCGGCCAGCGCGAGCTGATCATCGGCGATCGCCAGACCGGCAAGACCGCCGTCGCCATCGACACCTTCATCAACCAGAAGGAGGCGAACAAGGGCAAGGACGAATCGAAGAAGCTGTATTGCATCTATGTCGCCGTCGGCCAGAAACGCTCGACCGTTGCACAAATCGTCCGCCAGCTCGAAGAAAATGGCGCGATGGAATATAGCATCGTCGTCGCCGCGACCGCGTCGGAGCCCGCGCCGCTTCAGTTTCTCGCGCCCTACACCGGGTGCACGATGGGCGAATTTTTCCGCGACAATGGCATGCACGCCGTGATCGTTTATGACGATCTGTCGAAACAGGCCGTTGCCTATCGCCAGATGTCGTTGCTGCTGCGCCGCCCGCCGGGCCGCGAAGCCTATCCCGGCGACGTTTTCTATCTGCACAGCCGCTTGCTCGAACGCGCCGCCAAGATGAACGATGACAATGGCAACGGATCACTGACCGCGCTGCCGATCATCGAAACGCAGGCCGGTGACGTGTCGGCCTATATCCCGACCAACGTGATTTCGATCACCGACGGCCAGATCTTCCTCGAAACCAACCTGTTTTATCAGGGCATCCGTCCGGCGATCAACGTCGGCCTGTCGGTCAGCCGCGTCGGTTCGGCCGCACAGACCAAGGCGATGAAAAAGGTTTCGGGCTCGATCAAACTGGAACTGGCACAATATCGCGAAATGGAAGCGTTCGCGCAATTCGGGTCGGACCTTGATGCCTCGACCCAGAAATTGCTGAACCGCGGCGCGCGGCTGACGCAATTGCTGAAACAGGCTCAGTTCCAACCGATGCCGTTCGAAGAACAGACCGCGTCGATCTTTGCCGGGACCAACGGTTACCTCGACACGGTCGCGGTGAACG
>JBEGPL010000221.1:0-12063 GCA_041181445.1 Pseudomonadota bacterium | reverse complement strand
GCCCCGCCGAAGTCACCGTCGCGTGGCAGGACGAGCATGGGAAAGCGCACCGCGAACGCATGACCGGGCTGATGGCGACGTGCATCCAGCACGAACATGACCATCTGGAAGGCATATTGTTTATCGACCATCTGTCGCGGCTCAAACGCGACATGGTGCTGAAGAAACTGGCGAAAATGCGCAAGGCGGCGTGATTTCACATTCAAGGCCATCGTCACCCTGAACTTGTTTCAGGGTCCATGGTCTCGCGTTTCCACATCACAAGGCGCTTTGGGCAAGGTCAGGCCATGGATGCTGAAACAAGTTCAGCATGACGGGGTCAGGGATGGGGCGGCTTCCGGGCTCAATCCGGCTTTTTCGCCACGCCGACCAACGCGGGACGGAGCAGCCGGTCGCGGATCATGTACCCCGCCTGCATTTCCACCACGATCGTGCCGGGCTCGGCGTCGGCGGTCGGCATTTCCATCATCGCCTGATGCTGGTTGGGGTCCAGTGGCATGCCCATCGCGGCGATGCGTTTGATGCCGTTGCGTTCGAACACGGCCAGCATTTCGCGCCCGGTGGCTTCCAGCCCGGCGATCAGGCTCTTGATCCGTTCGTCATCGCGCAGTTCGGCGGGGATCGCGTCGAGCGCGCGGGTCAGATTGTCCGACACCGACAAAATGTCGCGGGCAAAGGCGGTCGCGGCATAAGCGCGCGCGTCGGCCGCTTCCTTTTCGGCGCGGCGGCGGACATTCTGCGTTTCGGCCTGCGCATAAAGGACGTCCTGCTCCAGCGTCGCGACGCGCTCGGTCAGCAATGCGATGGCCTCTTCCGGCCCCGTTTCGGGCGCGCCTTCGGCGTCGGATTCGTCGATCATCGGGTCTTCGTTGGTGTCGTTCATCATCGTCTATCGCATCAATCGTGAAAGGGTTTGGGCTGTAAAATCAACCATGGGGACGATGCGGGCATAGTTCAAGCGGGTGGGGCCGATCACGCCGACCACGCCCACCATCCGCCCGTCGCTGCCATGGTAGGGCGCGGCTATGACCGAAGAACCCGACAAGGAAAAGAGCTTGTTTTCCGAACCGATGAAAATCCGCGTCGCCGGCCCTTCGCGCGCGCGGTCGAGCAGCCAGGCGATCTCTTCCTTCGTCTCCAGTTCGTCGAGCAGCATGCGGATGCGTTCCAGGTCGCCGAGCGCCCCTTCGTCGAGCAGATTCGCCTGTCCGCGCACGATCAGCACCGGGCGGTCGGCGCCGTCGGTCGACCATGCCGCCAGCCCGCGCGCGATCAGGTCGGCGGCGGCGCGGTCGATGGCGATGCGTTCGGCCTCCAGCGTGCGGCGGACGTGGACGAGCGCTTCGGCCAGCGTCATGCCCGACAGCGTCGCGGTGATATAATTGCCGGCCTCGATCAGTGCGCTGGGTGACGCGCCTGGGGGCAGCGCGATGACGCGGTTTTCGACGCTGCCATCGCCGCCGACGAGCACCATCAGCGCTTGATCCGCCGACAGAGCGACAAAAGCGACCTGACGCAACACGCGCTCGGCTTTGGGCACCATCACCAGCCCGGCACAGGCCGACAGGCCCGACAGCGCGGCGGTGGCGTGGGTCAGCGCCGCCTCGATCGGCCCGCTTTCCATAATGCCGGACTCAATCTGGGCGCGGTCCTGTGCGCTCGGTTCGGCGGCCTGCATCATGCCGTCGACGAACAGGCGCAGCCCGCTCTCGGTCGGCATCCGTCCCGCGCTGGTGTGCGGCGCGGCGAGCAGGCCCAACTCCTCCAGATCCTGCATGACATTGCGGATCGAGGCGGGCGACAGGTTGAGTGCGGCAAATTTGGACAGCGTGCGCGAACCCACCGGCTGGCCCGATTCCAGATAGGCTTCGACAACCAGTTTGAACACGTCGCGGGCACGCAAGGTCATTTCGGTGATCGGCGGCGATGTCATGCTTGCAAAGGTAGGGATTGGCGGCGGCAGGGGCAAGCGCCGACATGGACACCTCACGAAGATCAAGAAACGCGTCGTCACCCTGACCTTGGTTCAGGGTCCATGGCCTGACCGGCCGGGCTGCGCCGCGATTGCCGCGCGCAGTGGGCCGTGGATGCTGAACCAAGTTCAGCGTGACGAAGTTTTTCGTTTGGCGCGACAACCCGTTTTCACAACACTTCCCTTTCCTGTTTCCACAGCCTAAGCGCAGCCCCGACAGCCACAGGAGACAGATCATGCGCCCATCCGGACGCGCGCCCGACCAGATGCGCGCCATCACCATCGAAACCGCCTTCACCCGCCACGCAGAGGGCAGCGTGCTCGTCGGCTTTGGCGATACCAAAGTGCTGGTCACCGCCAGCGTCGATGAAAAAGTGCCGGGATGGATGCGCGGCAAGGGCGCGGGCTGGGTCACCGCCGAATATGGCATGTTGCCGCGTGCAACCCACACGCGTGGCAACCGCGAGGCCGCCCGCGGCAAGCAATCGGGCCGGACGCAGGAAATTCAGCGGCTCATCGGCCGCTCGCTGCGCGCCGTCGTCGACATGAAAAAGCTGGGCGAGCGCCAGATCATCCTCGATTGCGATGTGATCCAGGCCGACGGCGGCACGCGCACCGCGTCGATCAGCGGTGCGTGGGTCGCGCTGCGGCTCGCGGTCGACACGCTGCTGGCGAACAAGGCAATCGCCGAAGATCCGATTGCGGACAAGGTCGGCGCGATTTCGTGCGGCATTTTCCGGGGCACGCCGGTGCTCGACCTCGACTATGACGAAGACAGCAATGCCGAGGCCGACGCCAATTTCGTGCTGACCGGCGCGGGCCGCATGGTCGAAGTGCAGGCGAGCGCCGAGGGCGCAACCTATGACGAGGAGGGGCTGCTGCGGCTGCTCCGCCTTGCGCGCATTGGCTGCACCGACATTTTCGCGGCGCAGGACAAGGCGACAGGGCGGTAAGATCTTAGTCTTTCTTTGCTCGTCACCCTGAATTTATTTCAGGGCTCATGGCCTGACATTTCGAGTCATGGGCCATGGATGCTGAAACAAGTTCAGCATGACGAAAAATATATGGGATCCTTTCATTGCGCAAACTGACCCCCGGCAAGCTCGTCATCGCCAGCCACAATGCGGGCAAGGTGCGCGAAATCCGCGCACTGCTCGCGCCCTATGGCATCGACCCGGTGTCGGCGGGCGATCTGGGCCTGCCCGAACCCGAAGAAACCGGCACGACCTTTGCCGAAAATGCCACGCTAAAGGCCGTCGCGGCGGCGAGCGCGGCGGGACTGCCCGCGCTCGCCGACGACAGCGGGTTGTGCGTGGCGGCGCTGGGCGGCCGGCCGGGGGTCTATACCGCCGACTGGGCCGAGCGACAGGCGTTTGAGGGCGAACGCGGCAAAGACTGGGCGGGCCGCGACTGGTATCTGGCGATGGGTAAGGTCGAAGGGTTGCTGGCGGCGCAAGGGCCCAGCGTCGACCGCACAGCTTATTTTGCGTGCACGCTCGCGCTGGCGTGGCCCGACGGCCATGTCGAACTGTTCGAAGGCCGCGTGGCCGGGTCGCTGACCTGGCCGCCGCGCGGGACATTAGGCTTTGGCTATGATCCGGTGTTTGTGCCCGCTGGACGCGACCAGACCTTTGCCGAAATCGACCCGGCCGAAAAACATGCGATCAGCCACCGCGCCGATGCCTTCGCCAAGCTGGTCGCCGCGCTTTTTTGACGGCGCCACAAAAAAGGGGCCGCCCCAGCTTGCTGCGACGACCCCGAATCGATGCGAAATGATGGCTTACGGGCTGGTCGGCGAATCGCTGCCATTGCCGGCGGCAATCACAATGCCACCAATCACGGCGGCACCGAGCAGCAGCGGCAGCAACAGTCCGCCACCGCTTTTGGCGACCGGCGCGGCTGCCACGGGTGCGGCGACAGGTGCCGGCGGCGGGACATAGGCCGGCGTCGGCGGGACATAAGCCGGCGTGGGCGGGGGCGTGTAAACGGGGGCGGGCGGCGTATAAACGGGCGCCTGAACCACCGGCGCGGGCTGTGCCATCGGCTTGGCCACGGCGCGCGGCTTTGCCTTTGCCTTTGGCTTGACCTTGGGCTTCACCTTGGCCTTGGGCACATATGCGGGGTTCGACGCATCATAATAGGTCGCCATGACCGGCACCGCGACCATCGACGCGGCGACGAAGGCGCCGAGCAACTTGGTGGTGACGGAAACGCCGCCAACGCGCGCCGAAATGGCAGAAAATATAGTGCTGGTCATCGCCTGAATCCCTTTTGTTATTGAAAGAAAAGGGAAAACATGATTACCAATCGGTTGCAAGTAAAAAATTGCAATTATTACGGGATGTTGGCACCGGTCACATTGCCCGGCGGGCTATATCGGCACACCAGATAATCATCGGTGACGCCGCGCGAAACCGCGCAGCCGACATGCGTTGTTGTCGGCCAGATCATCTGGGTAAAGTGGCCGACGTCCATCCAGCCGCCGCGCACGGCAACATCGGGAAAGCGCCCCGGTTTGAATTGCACCGCCTCGTCCGACCACATCGCAATCATCGCATCGACATCATAATAGCCCGCCGACCCCATCCATAGATTTTCGCCCTGCCCGGTTTGCGGCGCATGTTCAAAGGCGCCGGTTTCGGCCATTTGACGGGCATATGCGGCGGCGTCGACGGACAGTCTGTCATCCCAGAGCAACGGTGCCGCCCGCCATGCTGTGCGCAGGTCATTATGTGCAGCGACAATGCGCGCGGTAAAATGGGCCGGGTCGGTGATCAACGGTACGGGACCGGTCTCGAACAGTGGCGCTTCGTCGGTTTCGGGCGCCGGCGTTTCGGTCGTCACGGGTGCGGGATGGTCAGGTTTCGCCGCCGCGACAGCGGACCCGACAACAGTGCACAGCGCCAGTGCGATATGTGCGAGTCCGGCAATGCGCGTCGATCTGGTCATTGCCTGGTCCTTTGGCCGCCCCGCTTCGCGCTTGACATAGCGCACCGCCAATGTGCTGGAAAGGCAATGGACCTTGCGCTCTATATCCACTGGCCCTTTTGCGTTTCGAAATGTCCCTATTGCGATTTCAACAGCCATGTGCGCGAAGCGGTGGATCAGGACATTTGGCGGGCGGCGCTGCTGGCTGATCTGGCGCATGAGGCCGCGCTGCTGCCCGGACGGCGCGTCGGCTCGATCTTCTTTGGCGGCGGCACGCCCAGCCTGATGCCGCCCGCGACGGTCGCGGCGCTGATATCGGCGGCGGACGCGGCGTGGGGGCTGACATCCGATTGCGAAATCACGTTGGAGGCCAATCCCAATTCGCTGGAGGTGGCGAACTTTGCCGAACTGTCGGCGGCCGGGGTGGGCCGCGTGTCGATTGGCGTGCAGAGTTTCGATGCGGCCGCATTGGCGTTTCTGGGCCGGGCACACGACGGCGATGAGGCGCGGCGGGCGATCACGGCGGCGCAAGACCATTTCGCCCGCGTCAGTTTCGACCTGATCTATGCACGCCCGGGGCAGGGGCTGGCGGCATGGGAGGCGGAACTGGCTGATGCGCTGGCGTTCGGCACCGATCATCTCTCGCTCTATCAGTTGACCATCGAGCCGGGAACGCGCTTTGCCACACTGGCGGCGCGCGGCGACCTGACCATCCCCGACGGCGACGCGGCGGCCGATTTGTTTGACGCGACGCGCGCGATGACCGCAACGGCGGGCCTTCCCGCTTACGAAGTGTCGAACCACGCGCGCGCTGGCGCCGAAAGCCGGCATAATTTAGCCTATTGGCGCTATCATGACTATGTCGGCATCGGTCCCGGCGCGCATGGCCGCCGCACCGGCCACGCCACCGAACGCCACAAAAAGCCGGAGAACTGGATCGCAGCGGTCGACCGCAACGGCCATGGCCTGCGGATCGAGGACGCGCAGAGCCCGCGCGACCGCGCGACCGAGGCGATGCTGATGGGGCTGCGGCTGGCCGAAGGGGTTGACCTGGGTTTTATCGAGGCCCGCAGCGGGCTGGCGCGGGGCCAGTTTGTCGATTTCGCGGCGGCGGCGCGGCTGGCGGCACAGGGACTGCTGGTTTTGGATGACCACCGGCTGACGGTGTTGCCGCACGCGATGTTGTTGCTCGACGCGATCCTTGGCGATGTCGTGCTGACCGACTAGGCTGGGGCATGGCGAGCCACGACCTCATCCGTGCATGGACCGCGCATCTGGCGCACGAACGGCGGCGTTCGGCGCATACGGTGCGCGCCTATGTCGCGACGGCGGAGCGTTTCCTGTCGTTCCTCGCCGCGCATCTTGGCGGCGAAGCCGATGCAGCAGCGGTGGCGGCGGTCAGCGCGACCGACCTGCGCGCCTTTCTTGCCGAACGGCGCGGCGATGGGCTGAGCAATGCGTCGGCGGCGCGCGAATTGTCCGCTGTGCGCGCTTTCCTGCGCTTTGCCGCCGGGCCCGACGCCGGCATTCCCGATTTGCGCGGCCCGCGTGTACAGAAAGGCCTGCCGCGCCCGGTGTCGCCCGACGATGCGCTGGCGCTGGCGGATGATGTCGCGGGCCAGCGCGCCGTGGCATGGGAAGGCGCGCGCGACTATGCCGTGCTCTTGCTGCTCTATGGCGCCGGGCTGCGCATTGGCGAAGCGCTGGGATTGCCCGGCGACGTGGCGCCAATGGCCGACGCCATCCGCGTGACCGGCAAGCGCGCCAAGACCCGGATCGTGCCGATCCTGCCGCAGGTCGCGGCGGCAGTGGGCGAATATGTGCGGCTGTGCCCCTTCACCCTCGACGCCAGCGCGCCGCTGTTTCGCGGGCGGCGCGGCGGGCCATTGTCGGCAGCGATGGTGCGGCTGGCGGTGCAGCGCGCACGGGTCGCGTTGGGCCTGCCCGAGAGGACCACGCCGCATGCGCTGCGCCACAGTTTCGCGACGCACATGCTGGCGGGCGGCGCCGATTTGCGCAGCTTGCAGGAATTGCTGGGTCACGCCAGCCTGTCGTCGACGCAAATCTATACGGCGGTCGACGCGGCGCATCTGCTCGACGTCTATCGCAACGCGCACCCGCGCGCCGAGGGCTAGGCCTTTCCCTTCCACCTCACCAGTCGCCAGACATAGCCCACGATAATCAGCGCGATCACCGCCGACGACAGCGGCCCCAGATAGCGTTCGACATCATCGACGGCATTGCCCAGCAAATAGCCCGCCCCCGCCAGCGCCGCGCTCCACCCCAGCGTGCCGATGGTCGAAAAGACCAGGAAGCGGGGCGTCGACATCGCAAACAGCCCGGCGGGCACCGAAATCAACGAGCGAAAGGTGGGCAGCATCCGCGCGAACAGGACGATAATCGGGCCGTGCCGCTGAAACAGGCGTTCGCCGCGCTCGACCTCTGCCCAATCGAGCGTGAGCCAGCGGCCATGGCGGTCAACCAACGCGTGGAGATAGACCGCGCCCCATTTGCGCGCGATCCAGAACCAGACGTAATTGCCCAGCATCGCACCCGCCGTACCGCTGGCGATGACGCCGGGCAGTGCCATATCGCCGCGCGCCGCCGACACGCCCGCAACCGTCATGATCACTTCCGACGGGACCGGCGGAAATATCGTTTCGATGAACATCAACAGTGCGACGCCCCAATAATGCGTCGCCGCGACCAGATCGATAATCCAGCTGTCCACTGTGCTGCGTCAGCCGACCCGGCGTTCGATGGCGTCCCAGATCAGCCCGGCGATATTGCTGTTGTTGAACGCGTCGATGGCGACGATACCGGTCGGCGACGTCACGTTGATTTCGGTCAGCCATGCGCCGCCGATTACGTCGATGCCGACGAAAATCAGTCCGCGCTCGCGTAAATGCGGCCCGAGCACGGCGCAGATTTCGGCTTCGCGTGTGGTGAGCTGCGTCGCCTCGGCATAGCCGCCGACCGCCAGATTCGACCGGAATTCGCCCGCCCCCGGGCGGCGATTGATCGCGCCCGCAACTTCGCCGTCGACCAGCACGATGCGCTTGTCGCCGTCGGCGACGCTGGGCAGAAATTGCTGGACCATGAAGGGTTCGGGCCACACTTGGCCGAACAGTTCGACGAGTGCGCCCAGATTGCTGCCATCGGCGTCGATGCGGAACACCGCCTTGCCGCCGTTGCCATGCAGCGGCTTGATGACGATCGCCCCGTGGCGCGCCTGAAAATCCTTCACCGCGTCCAATGAACGCGTGACCATGGTTGGCGGCATAAACTGCGGGAAATCGAGCACGAAGACTTTTTCCGGCGCGTTGCGCACCGACACCGGGTCGTTGACGATCAGCGTCTGGTGCATGATCCGTTCGAGCAGCCATGTGCCGGTCAGATAGCCCAGGTCGAAAGGCGGATCCTGACGCATCAGCACGACGTCGATGTCGCCGCCCAGATCGATGGTTGCGGCCTCGCCAAAGCGGTAATAGTCTCCCGCAACGCGTTGCAGCGCCGACACGGGGTGCGCGCGCGTTGTCAGCCGGTCCTTCTCCCACGTCAGGTCGCGCACGTCATAGTGGAACAGGCTGTGCCCGCGTTGCTGCGCCTCGATCATCAGGCCCAGGCTTGAATCACCCTTGATATTGATCCCGTCCAACGGGTCCATTTGAACGGCGACGCGCAAAGCCATGATGTCCGCTTATCCTTCCTGCCACACATTGACCACATGGCGCGGCCAGCGCCCGGGCGCAAGCAACAGCAGGTCGATCCGCTGGTCGTCGCCCGCCTTGGCATAGCGCGGCGCGACCGCTTTGGCGGCGGCGGCGACGCGGCGCAACCGCCAACTGTCGATGGCGGTGTCAAGGTCGGCGGGGCGTGCGCGCCATTTCACCTCAACAAAGGCAACCGTCCGCCCGCGCCGCGCGACCAGATCGACCTCGCCCGCGGGAACGCGCAGCCGCTGTGCCACAATCCGCCAGCCGTGCAGCCGCAGCCACCAAGCCGCGATCCATTCGGCGCGGCGACCCTGCACCTCCGCCTTGGCGCGGCTCATGGCTTGAGCACCACCGCACGGCGATAGGCGTCGTGGCGGTCGATACCAAGCATGGCGGCGACCTGTTTGGCGGCCTTGGCGACCGGCATGGCGGCCATTGCCGCAATCAGCGCGGCGTCGATGGCGTCGGCGTTGGCGACGGGCTGCTCGGCCGCCTCGGGCGGGCCGACGATGATGACAATCTCGCCCTTTGGGCCTGCATCGGCATAGCGCGCGGCGAGCGCCGACAGGCGGCCGGGGACGACTTCCTCGAACAATTTGCTGATCTCGCGCGCCACCGCCGCCTCGCGATTGCCCAAGCCCGCCGCCAGCGCCGCCAGCGCCGCGCCCAGCCGCGGTCCGCTTTCGTACAGGATCAGGCTGGCGCGCACACTGGCCAGTTCGGCAATCGCGTCGGCGCGCGCCTTTGCCTTGGGCGGCAGGAAGCCGGCGAACAGGAAGCGGTCGGTGGGCAGCCCGGCCAGCGTCAGCGCCGCGACCGCCGCGCACGGCCCGGGCAATGTGGTCACAAATCGCCCCGCCGCGCGCGCCGCGCGCACCAGCTTATACCCCGGATCGGAAATCAGCGGCGTGCCCGCGTCGCTGACCAGCGCGATCGCCTGATCGGCCATCCGCGCGACCAGTTCGTCGCGCAACCGTTCGTCGCTATGATCATTATATGCGATCAGCGGAACTTTGATTTTCAGATGATTCAACAGCTTGGCGGTGACGCGTTTGTCCTCTGCTGCGATCAGGTGCGCGCGGCGCAAAGTCTCTGCACCACGTAAACTCATGTCACCAAGGTTGCCGATTGGCGTTGCCACGATATAGAGTCCGGGCAAGGGAGAATGCGAAATGGTCGAGTCGGGGGTCGTATCCGGCATGGGTGCCAGCATGGCAGACGCGCGCAGCGCGCGCCATGGCTTTGCATCATTCATGCGCCGCGCCGCCGTTGTCATTGCGGCCCTGACGCTGGCGGCGTGCCAGGTCGTGCCCAAGGGCGCAGGGCCGGTGGCCGATGTCCCGCCGCCGCCCGAAGTGGTCACCGTCGACCCCGGCCTGCCCGTCGACACCGACCGTCACCGCGTCGCGCTGCTCGTTCCGCAATCGGGCATCAATGCCGACGTCGGCCAGTCGATAGCCAACGCGACGACTATGGCGCTGCTCGACACGCGCAACGAACGGGTGCGCATCACCACTTATGACACCGCGCTCGGCGCTGCCGCCGCCGCGCAGCAGGCGATTGCCGACGGCAACAAGCTGATTCTGGGCCCGCTATTGTCCGAAGATGTCGCGGCGGTTGCCCCCATCGCGCGCGCCGCGAATATCCCCGTCCTGTCCTTTTCAAATGACACGAGCATCGCGGGCAACGGCGTGTTCATCATGGGGTTCGTCCCCGGCCAGTCGGTCGAGCGCGTCGTCGCGCATGCCAAGTTCAAGGGGCATAGGCGTTTCGGCGCCTTGCTGCCGCGCTCGATTTACGGCGACCGCGCGGTTGCGGCCTTTCGTCAGGCCGTCGCGGCGGGCGGCGGCACGGTCGTGGCGGTCGAAAGCTATGACAAGTCACCCGCGTCGCTGACCGGCGCGGCACGCCGCCTGACCGCGGCGGGGGCGATGGACGCGGTGCTGATCGCCGACAGCGGCGGCAATGCCATCCGCGCCGTCCCGCTGGTCACGTCGTCGGGACCCAAACAGATCATGGGCACCGAATTGTGGAACACTGACGCGTCGCTGGGCGGCAATGCGGCGATGCGCGGCGCGTGGTTTGCCAGCGTGTCGGACAGCTTGTACGGCCAGCTCGCGGGCAAATATCGCACCCAATATGGCAAAGCGCCGTTCCGGCTGGCCAGCCTGGGTTATGATTCGGTGCTGCTGACCGTGCGCGTGTCGCGCGACTGGAAACCCGGCACCAATTTCCCGATGATGCGGCTGCTGGCCGAAGACGGCTTTGGCGGCATCGACGGCATTTTCCGTTTCAACGACCGCGGCATCGCGGTGCGCGCGCTCGAAGTCAGCGAAATCGGCAACGGCGGTTTCCGCGTGATCGACCCCGCGCCGACGAAATGGTGAGCCGAGCCTGACCGCGGCAGGCGACACGGCGGCGTGGCCATTGCGCCACAACTGTCAAAAAGCGTGCGGGCGGCGGCGTCTGCACCGCGCTAATCGCTTTACCTTTTGCATCCAAGCTGCGTAAAAGCGCGCCGCGCCCCTTTGCAGGGGCCGTCCGGACCAACAGTTACAGGAGATTGACCCATACCCCCGCCAACGACCCGCCGCCCGCTTTCGCCACCGCCGCTGAAATCTGGACCCCGCTTCAACGAATATATCACCGTGCCAAAGGTGCGGGTTATCGATGAAGAAGGCGAAAATCTGGGGGTCATGCTGACCGCAGAGGCGATCGAGCAAGCCGCCGAAGTGGGTCTTGACCTGGTAGAGGTCTCGCCGAACGCCGATCCGCCGGTGTGCAAATATCTCGACGTCGGCAAATATAAATATGAGGCCCAGAAAAAGGCCAATGCCGCGCGCAAGAGCCAGCGGACGCAGGAGATCAAGGAGATCAAGATGCGTCCCAACATCGACGACCATGACCTTGATGTGAAAATGAAAAAGGTGTTTTCCTTTATCGAGGAAGGCGACAAGGTGAAAATTACCCTGCGCTTCCGCGGCCGCGAAATGTCGCACATGCAACTGGGCCTCGCGCTGTTGCAACGCGTCGCCGAAATGGTCGGCGAAGTGGCTAAGGTCGAGGCACATCCGCGCACCGAAGGCCGCCAGATGCTGATGGTCCTCGCGCCGAAGTGATACCGGCGGGGGCGGCAGTCCGGGCCATGGGCCGGTGGGCATGGGCGGCACTTGCGCTGCTCGCCCTGTCCGCGCCCGCATTGGCGCAGCCCGTGTCCGCCGACACCGATGCGCAGCGCATCGCGATGATTGCGCGGGCAAAGTCGGCAATTGTCGAACTGACCGCCGTCTTGCCGCCGTTTGAAACACCCGATTTCCTGAGCCCCTATATGTCGCGCAAGGAATGCGCTGCACAGCCGGGGGCCAGCTGGGAAACCGACGGCAAGCGGTGCCGCATCCCGGCCCCGTCAACACGCGCCAACGAACGCAAGGAACAAGGCAGCGGTTT
>JBEGPL010000220.1:0-6430 GCA_041181445.1 Pseudomonadota bacterium | reverse complement strand
TCAAGCTGTAACCGCACCGGCCGCAAATCTTCGCGCAACAGAAATTCGGTGTCCTGAAACGCCAGCCGATAGGCATTGCTCGACGTTTGCGGCGTCGACACATTATGCTTGGCGAATTCGGAACTTTCCTGCGCCTTGTGAAAGCGCGAGCGATGCGGTTGCTTGTCGGTCATCCGCCTTGGCTAAGGCTTTCGCGGCTCAACGGCAATAGCCCTCGCCGCTCATGTCGAAATGGAAGTGGTTGTAATGCGCCGCGTTGTAATCGGGACTGAGCACGGTACCAAAGCGGCGGCACGCCGATGTGTGCAGCGCGCGCAGGAACGCCTTTGATGCGGGGTCGCCCTGCCACCCGCCGTCGAGCATGATGCGGCGCCCGTCGGCCAGCACAAAGCCCGACACGTCGATGGCGTTGGCATAGGCGTGCTGCGACAATCGGCCCGAACGGCCGCCATAGATATTCCGGCAACTATATGTGCCAAAGGTTTCGACCTTGACCACTTCGGCCTTGAAATGGGCGCGCGCGGCGGGCCGCACGGCAAATTGCACCCACGCCGCGAATGTGCGCGCCAGCGGGCAGGTCGCGGGGCCGAGGTTGCTGACCGGGGTGCCGACGTCGATCAGCTTGACGGCGTCGATCGCGCTGCACCCGCCGCCGAAATTCTGGTTTGCCAGCGGCGTGAACTTCACCTTGGCGCTGCGCAGGTCGACCAGGCATTGTTTGGATTCGGCGCTGGCAAAGGCGGGCAGGCCGGTCGATTGCGGACCCGCCTTGCCGCTCTGACGCCCCTTGCTTGGCAGGCTGTCGCCGCCGATGCACCCCGCCAGCAGCAACGCCAGCGCGCCGGCCGCGACAATGCGGACGGGGCGCGGCGTGCGCGGCAAAATGGCGGCGGATCGAACCATGTGGAAAAGATAGTTAATCATCCTTAACAAATGGCAAATGCGCCGCACCGCCGGGCGTGTTTTCGGCCCGGTGCAGCCCATGTCCGCCGCGGCGCGTCAATCTTTCTCCTTGACTCGGGGCCGTGCGACCTTAGGGGCGGCGGCGGGCCACGCGGTCCCAACGCCGCGCTGCTCTCTGCAAGGAGAAGCTTTTATGACGGGTTATCCCAAGCCGCAGGCGAAGCCTGAACGGCCGTTTTTTTCCTCTGGTCCCTGCGCAAAGCCGCCGGGCTGGGAGGCCGCCAGACTTTCCACGACATCGCTGGGCCGCTCGCACCGCGCCAAGATCGGCAAGGCGCGGTTGCAGCTTTGCATCGACCTGATGCGCGACGTGCTGCGCCTGCCTGACAGCCACCGCATCGGCATTGTGCCGGGGTCGGACACCGGGGCGTTCGAAATGGCGATGTGGACGATGCTCGGCGCGCGCGGTGTGACCGCGCTGGCCTGGGAAAGCTTTGGCGAGGGCTGGGTAACCGACGCGGTCAAGCAGCTCAAGCTCGACCCGGTCGTGCACCGCGCCGATTACGGGCAATTGCCCGACCTGGGCCAGATCAACTGGGCCGACGACGTGCTGTTCACGTGGAACGGCACGACCAGCGGCGTGCGCGTTCCCGACGGCGACTGGATTCCCGCAACCCGCGAAGGGCTGACCTTTGCCGACGCGACCAGCGCGGTGTTCGCGTATGACATTCCGTGGGACAAGGTCGACGTCGCGACGTTCAGCTGGCAAAAGGCGCTGGGCGGCGAAGGCGGGCACGGCGTGCTCATCCTCGGTCCGCGCGCGGTCGAACGGCTGGAAAGCCACACCCCCGCATGGCCGCTGCCCAAAGTGTTTCGCCTGACGTCAAAGGGCAAGCTGGCCGAAGGCGTGTTCAAGGGCGAAACGATCAACACGCCGTCGATGCTGGCGGTCGAGGACGCGATTTTCGCGCTCGAATGGGCGCAAAGCATCGGTGGACTGGACGGCATGATCGGCCGGGCGAGCGCAAACCTTGCGGCGCTCGAAGCGATTGTCGATGGCCGTGATTATCTGGGCTTTCTGGACGCGGGCTTTGAAATCCGTTCGCGCACATCGGTATGCCTGACCGTCGAGGGCGCCGACGCCGACTTTATCAAGCGGATGACGTCGCTGCTCGAAGCCGAGGGCGCCGCGTATGACATCGCGGGCTATCGCGACGCACCGCCGGGCCTGCGCATCTGGTGCGGCGCGACCGTCGACACGGCCGACATCGCCGCGCTCGGGCCATGGCTCGACTGGGCATATGGCGAGGCGCGACACCCAAGCTGACCGCCAGAAATTGACTTATCCCCCGTCGTCACCCTGAATTTATTTCAGGGTCCATGGCCCGAAATTCGAAATTCAGGCCATCGATGCTGAAATAGATTCAGCATGACGAATTTGCAAAATTGGACCCCGACATGACCAAACCCCGCGTTCTCATTTCCGACAAGATGGACCCCAATGCCGCCGCGATTTTCCGCGAACGCGGCTGCGAAGTCGATGAAATCACCGGCCAGACCCCCGAAGAATTGATGGCGATTATCGGCCAATATGACGGCCTTGCGATCCGCAGCGCGACCAAGGTGACCAAGGCGATTCTCGACGCCGCGACC
Organism: Pseudomonadota bacterium; assembly: GCA_041181445.1. Classification (GTDB taxonomy): domain Bacteria; phylum Pseudomonadota; class Alphaproteobacteria; order Sphingomonadales; family Sphingomonadaceae; genus Sphingopyxis. Next base: position 3,874 of record JBEGPL010000220.1, on the reverse strand, counting down.
AATTTGAAAGTCATCGGCCGCGCCGGAATCGGGGTCGACAATGTCGATATCCCGGTCGCATCGGCGAAGGGCGTGGTGGTGATGAACACCCCGTTCGGCAATTCGATCACCACCGCCGAACATGCCATCGCGCTGATGTTCGCGCTTGCACGGCAACTGCCCGAAGCCAATGCGCAGACGCAGGCGGGGCTGTGGCCCAAGAACGGCTTCATGGGCGTCGAAGTCACCGGCAAGACGCTGGGGCTGATCGGGGCGGGCAATATCGGCAGCATCGTCGCGTCGCGCGCGTTGGGGCTGAAGATGAAGGTCGTGGCGTTCGACCCCTTCCTGACCCCCGAACGGGCGATCGAGATGGGCGTCGAAAAGGCCGATCTGGACACGTTGCTGGCCAAGGCCGATTTCATCACGCTGCACACCCCGCTGACCGATCAGACGCGCAACATCCTGTCAGCGGCCAATCTGGCAAAGACCAAAAAGGGCGTGCGCATCATCAACTGTGCGCGCGGCGGACTGATCGACGAAGCGGCGCTCAAGGACGCGCTCGACAGCGGTCAGGTCGGCGGCGCGGCGCTCGATGTTTTTGTCGAGGAACCGGCGAAGCAGTCGCCCCTGTTCGGCACGCCCAATTTCATCTGCACGCCGCATCTTGGCGCATCGACCAACGAGGCTCAGGTCAATGTCGCGTTGCAGGTTGCAGAGCAAATGTCGGACTATCTGGTCAATGGCGGCGTCACCAACGCGCTCAACATGCCCAGCCTGTCGGCGGAGGAAGCACCCAAGCTGAAGCCCTATATGGCGCTGGCGGAAAAACTGGGGTCGCTCGTTGGCCAGCTTGCTCACGACAATCTGGACAATATCGCGATCGAGGTCGAAGGCGCGGCGGCGCAGCTCAACATCAAGCCGATCACGGCAGCGGTCTTGTCGGGCTTCATGCGGCGTTTTTCGGACGCGGTGAACATGGTCAACGCGCCCTATCTGGCCAAGGAACGCGGCTTCGACATCCGCGAAGTGCGCCACGACAAGAGCGGGGCCTATCACACGCTGGTCCGCGTCACGGTGCAGACCAGCCAGGGCACACGTTCGGTTGCGGGCACCTTGTTCGGCAATAGCGCGCCGCGTCTGGTCGAGATTTTCGGCGTCAATATCGAAGCTGACCTCGCCGGTCACATGCTCTATATCGTCAACGAAGACGCGCCGGGCTTCATCGGGCGGATCGGCACACGACTGGGCGAAGAGGGGCTGAACATCGGCACCTTCCACCTTGGCCGCCGCGCCGCAGGGGGCGAAGCCGTCCTGCTGCTATCGCTTGACTCGGCGCTGCCCGAGCCGCTGTTGTGGGAATTGTGCAAACTGCCCGGCGTGAAAACGGTAAAGGCGCTGAAATTTTGACCCGAACCCTGCTGCTCCCCGAAGGATTGCGTGATCGCCTGCCGCCGCAGGCGGACGCGGCGTCGCGCGTCACACGGGCAATGGTCGATGCCATGCGCAGCCATGGCTATGCGCGGGTACAACCGCCGCTCGCCGAATATCGCGAGACGCTGGGCGGCGGCGGTGACGAACGCAGCGGGCGCGACCTGCTCCGCTTCACCGATCCGGTGTCACAGCGCACGCTGGCGATCCGGCCGGACATGACACGGCAGGTCGGGCGGATCGCCGCGTCGCTGCTCGCCGTCGCACCGCGCCCCTTGCGTCTCTGCTATGCCGGACAGGTGGTAAAGCTGCGCGCCAGCCAGCTGCGCCCCGCGCGCGAAATGCTGCAAATCGGCGCCGAACTGATCGGCAATGACAGCGTCGCCGCGGCCAGCGAAATCGTCGCGGTTGCCATCGATGCGCTCGGCGCGGCGGGGGTAACGGGCGTGACCGTCGATTTCACCCTGCCCGATCTGGTCGACGCGCTTGCCGCGTCGGCGCTGCCACTGGCGGCGGACCGGATCGACGTGGTCAAAGACGCGCTCGACGCCAAGGATGCGGGCGCGCTGGCGGCGATGGGGGCCGGGGCGTGGCTGCCGCTGCTGCAGGCGACGGGGCCGTTCGACGACGCGCTGGCGCGGCTCGCGGCGTTCGACACGACCGGCGTGCTCGCCGAGCGGATTGCGGCGCTGGCGGCCATCGCCGCGCCGCTGCGATCGCGCGCCACGGTGACGCTCGACCCGACCGAGCGGCATGGGTTCGAATATCAAAGCTGGCTGGGTTTCACGCTGTTCGCCGCCGGGCAACCGGTGGGCATTGGCCGCGGTGGCAGCTATGCCATCGACCATCTGGACGGACGGCGCGAAGTTGCCATCGGCTTCTCGCTGTTTCCCGACCCGCTGATCGACGACGGGCTGGGTGCCGATCCGGCGCGCGCGCGGCGCATCTTCCTGCCAGTCGGCCACGATGTGGCGGCGGCGGCGGCCCTGCGCGCCGATGGCTGGCGCACGATTGCGGCGCTTTGCGATGCTGATGATGGCGCGGCGCTGGGCTGTTCGCACCATCTGAAAAGCGGCGTGCCCACAGCCTATTGATGCTTTTCCCGCCGCGCGTGACAAGCCCGCCCGACGCGGTTACATTTCCCGCCACTTCGGGAGAGACTCGGCCGCCAGCGCCGACGCCCGCCGCATGTTGATGGTCGCCAGCATCTCGTTCGACGTCTGGACCACTTCCGGTCCGGCGACGCCGCCATTGGGGGAAAGCCGCGCATGAAAAAAGCATCAGACCTGTTCATCGATTGCCTCGAAGAGGAAGGCGTCGAATATATTTTCGGCGTCCCCGGCGAGGAAAATCTGGACTTTCTCGACAGCCTGTCGCGCTCGAAAAAGATCAGGCTGATCCTGACCCGGCACGAACAGGGCGCGGGCTTCATGGCCGCCACCTATGGCCGCCACACGGGCAAGACCGGCGTGTGCATCGCGACGCTGGGGCCCGGCGCGACCAATTTCGTCACCGCCGCTGCCTATGCGCAATTGGGCGGGATGCCGATGATGATGATCACCGGCCAAAAGCCGATCAAGAAATCCAAACAAGGCCGGTTCCAGATTCTCGACGTCGTCGCGATGATGGGGCCGATCACCAAATATACGCACCAGATGGCGTCGTCCGACAATATCCCCAGCCGCGTGCGCGAAGCATTCCGGCTCGCGGAGGAGGAAAAGCCGGGCGCGGTCCACATCGAACTGCCCGAAGACATCGCCGACGAACATACCGACGCGGTGCCGCTGAAGCGCAGCCAGTCGCGGCGGCCCAATGCCGATGCGAAATCGATCCACATCGCCGTCACCGCGCTGGGGGGTGCCGACGCCAGCATCCGGACCGTCGACGACAATGGCCGGCAATATGACGAACATGTCGCCGCCATCGCCGGGGCAAAATCGCCGATCCTGGTCATTGGCGCAGGCGCCAACCGGACGATGACCGGCAAAATGCTGCTCGCGTTCGTCGACAAGACGGGGATTCCTTTTGTCACGACCCAGCTTGGCAAAGGCGTTATCGACGAACGGCACCCGAAGTTCCTCGGCTGCGCCGCGTTGAGCGCGGGCGATTTCGTCCACCGCGCCATCGAGGCGTCCGACTGCATCGTTAATATCGGCCATGATGTGATCGAAAAGCCGCCCTTTTTCATGCGCGACGGCGGCCCGACGGTGATCCATGTCTCGACGAAATCGGCCGAAGTGGACCCGGTCTATTTCCCGCATATCGAGGTGATCGGCGATATCGCCAACGCCATCTGGCAGATGAAGGAAATGATCACGCCCAATCCGGCGTGGAATTTCGATTTCATGCTGAGCGCACGCGCGGCGGAGGTCGCGCACACCGCGCCGCTCGCCGCCGACGCCCGCTTCCCGATCTTTCCGCCGCATCTGGTGCAATCGATCCGCGACGCGATGCCCGACGACGG
>JBEGPL010000219.1:0-2971 GCA_041181445.1 Pseudomonadota bacterium | reverse complement strand
GGCGATTGGCAAAGGCCGCAAGGATATGGTCGACGCCGCGCGCCAGTTCGTCGCCGCCCGCGATCAACAGCAAGGGATCGAGATTGCCCTGCACTGGCAGACCCGGCGGCAGCACGCTGTCGGCCCACACCGGATCGACCGTCTCGTCCAACCCGACCGCGTCGACGCCAGTGCCCGCGACATAGGCCGCCAGCTTGCCGCCCGCGCCCTTGGGAAAGCCGATGATCGGCGTTCCAGGACAGCGCGCATGCACCGCATCGACAATCACGCGCGTCGGCTGGATCACCCATCGGTCAAACTGTGCGGGCGACAATGTCCCCGCCCAGCTGTCGAACAATTGCACCGCTTCGGCCCCCGCCGCGATCTGACCGCACAGATAATCGATGGTTACTGTGGTGATCGCATCGATGATCGCGGCAAAGCGGCCCGGCTCGGCATAGGCCATCCGGCGCGCCTCGGCCTGGTCGCGGCTGCCCTCACCATGGACCATATAGGTTGCGACCGTCCACGGGCTGCCAGCAAAACCCAGCATCGTGACGGCGGGCGGCAGTGCGGCGACAACGCGGCGCACCGTTTCATAAATCGGGTCGAACCGGGTGCGATCGGCGACAAGTGTCGCAAGGTCGGCATCGGCAAGGCGCGGCGCCAGATGCGGGCCTTCGCCGACAAGGAACTGCAAATCCTGACCCAGCGCATGCGGGACGATCAAAATGTCGGAAAACAGGATTGCCCCGTCAGCGGCAAAGCGGCGCAGCGGCTGCAACGTGATCTCCGCCGCCGCCGCGCTGTCATAAACCATCGCCAGAAAACCGCCTTTTTCGGCGCGCAATGCGCGATATTCAGGCAGATACCGCCCCGCCTGGCGCATCAGCCAAACCGGCGTGATGGCCTGTTTCTCGCCGCTGAGCGTGCGGAGCAAGGGTTTGGGCAAGCGCGAATTTTCGGACAATACAGACTCGATCATAATCTATATAATATCATTGTTGTTGATTGTTGGCGGGCGGATAGCGCGCACAACTGGCCAAGTCACGCGCTTACCCACAGCTTGACTCCATGCGGCCCGCTTGGCCACCGCGATTCGCGGGGCTTGTGCGCCTTTTCCACAGGCTGTGGGGCCTTTTGTCCGGTTGTGGACGAAAGTCGCGGCGACCCGTGCATGGCGGTGCATAAAAATCAATCCACAGCCTTTGCACCACGCTTATCAACATATTTATCCACAGTCTGATTGCAGCGCGCCGGGGTGCGCTTGCCTCTTGCCTTTTGGCCGCCCTTGCCGCCATGTCCGCGATCATGACGCGGCTCCACCTTCACCTTGTATCGGATTCGACGGGCGAGACGCTCGAAAATATCGCCAAAGCCGCGATTGCGCAATTTGACGATGTCGAGGTCGTGCGCCATTTCTGGCCGATGGTGCGGTCGACCGCGCATATGACGCGGATTATGGAGGAGGTGCGCGCCAACCCGGGGATGATCCTGTTCACGCTGGTCAACGGCGACCTGCGCGACAATCTGGAACGCCAGTGCGCCGCGCTCGACCTGCCGGCAATTGCCGCGCTGGACGCGGTCACCGATGCCCTGTCGACGATGCTGGGACAGGAAGCCAAGGCGCGGCCGGGGCGCCAGCACGCGCTCGACGCCGCCTATTTCAGCCGGGTTGAAGCGATCCAGTTCACCGTCGCGCACGACGACGGGATCAATTGGGAAAATTGGGAAGAGGCCGACATCGTGCTGGCCGGCGTGTCGCGCACGTCGAAAACCCCGACCAGCATTTACCTCGCCAACCGGGGCTACACAACCGCCAATATCCCGATCGTTCCCGAATCGCCGCCGCCGCCCGCGCTGTTCCACCTCAAAAAGCCGCTCGTGGTCGGGTTGACGACCGGGTCGGACCGGCTGGTTCAGGTCCGGCGCAACCGGCTGCTCTCGCTCAATCAGGCGCCCGAGACCGACTATGTCGCCGAAGACGCGGTCAAGCGCGAGCTGGCCTATGCACGGCGGATGTTTGGCGACAATGGCTGGCCGGTGATCGACGTGACGCGCCGGTCGATCGAGGAAACCGCGGCGGCAATCATCAAGCTGGCCGAAGACCGCGACGCCAGCGTGTCGGCGCCGCCGCCGTGAACGACCCGGCCTTCATTCTGGCATCGCAAAGTGCGGGCCGCATTGCCATGCTGCGCGCCGCCGGCCTGGCGTTTGAAACGCTGGCGCCCAATGTCGATGAGGATGCGTTGAAGGCCGCACTCGTCGCTGAACGCCAAAGCGCCCGCAATATCGCCGATGCCTTGGCAGAAGCCAAAGCGATTCGCGTGTCGGCGCGGGCGCCGGGGTTGCTGGTGCTGGGGGCGGATCAAACGCTGGCGCTGGCCGACGGCGCGATGCTGTCCAAGCCCGAAAGCACGGCCGACGCGCGTGCGCAGTTGGCGCGGCTGAGCGGCGCACGCCACACGCTGACCAGCGCGGTTGTTGCGGCCCGCGATGGCGCGCCCGTCTGGCGCGCGGTGACACAGGCGCGCATGACGGTGCGGCCGCTGTCCGACGCCTTCATTGCTGACTATGTCGATGCCGAATGGGACCGAATCCGCTGGACGGTCGGTTGCTACGAAATCGAAGGCGCCGGCGCGCAATTGTTCGACCGGGTCGAGGGCGATCATTGGACGATCATCGGCCTGCCGCTGCTGCCGCTGCTCGGCTGGCTGCGCACGACGGGGGTGATTGCGGCATGAATGATTTTCCCGCGACCGCGGCGCGGCCCTATGCCGAGGTGATCGGCGATCCGATCAGCCACAGCAAATCGCCGCTGATCCATAATTATTGGCTCAAAGCGCTTGGAATCGATGCCGACTATCGCGCGGTTCATGTGACCCCTGACGCCCTCGGCGATTATGTCACCGCGCGGCGCGGCGATCCTTTCTGGCGCGGCTGCAACGTCACCATGCCGCACAAGGAAGCGGTGATGGCGCTGATCGATGAC
>JBEGPL010000218.1:0-7982 GCA_041181445.1 Pseudomonadota bacterium | reverse complement strand
CTGGGGTCGCGGTACCAATTGGTTTGGATCGCGGGCAATCATGACGGACTGATCGGCAATGCGTTCGGTGGTCGCGTGTGCGAGACGGACCGGATCGGCGACGTGCACCTGCGCCATCAGGCCGATCCGTCGTTGCATGCCGCCGAGATTTCGGGCCATTACCACCCAAAAATCCGCGTCGCGACGGCGGCCAAAACCGTCAGCCGCCCGTGCTTTGCAAAGTCGGACAATCGGTTGATCCTGCCCGCGTTCGGCGCGCTGACCGGCGGGCTGGATGTCCGCGATCCGGCGTTCGCACCGCTGCTTGGCCCGCGTTTTCAGGCGCTGGTGCCGACGGCGAAGCGCACCTTGTCTTTCGATGTTGAAAGCGCGCTTACGTCGGCAGATTTTTGAGCGCCGCCAGCGCGGCAAACGGTCCCGCCTCGCCCTCGGCCTTGACGCCCTTTTCGCGCAAGATCCGGTCGGCGTCGGGGTGGCGCGGAAAGGGCGGCAGCGCGAGCGCCAGACTTTGCACCGCAGCTTCGGCGACGTCGATCCTTTGATCCTCAATTTCGACCAGATCGCAATCGTCGGCACCCAGTTCGATACCTTCCTCGTCGGCAATGTCGCCGACGCCATCACCCAGATGCGCGACAAAGCGCAATCGGAACGCGTCGTTGATGCGTGTCGCCACGGGCAGCGTGGTCGCGGCGCAGCTTTGCTCAACATCGGCGTCGATGCGCCCGTCGAGCAGGATGCCCTCAGCCGTCGCGGTCAGCGCCGCGTGCACTTCGAACCGGTCGAGCGCGTCCAGCCCCAGCCGCCGGGCGAGCAAGGTGCGCGCGTCCGCATCGGCGATCAGGTGCATCGTGCCGGTGCGGCCGACGGCATCGACCGCCACAATGTGCGACCATTCGGGCGGCGGAACCGCGCTCATGGCACGCCGGTCGGCAACGCCGTCGCCGCGACCAATTGTTCGACCGGCATCGCGGCCAGTGCCGTGCGCAGCCGTGCCACTCCCGCCAGCACATGCGCCAGCGCGTCCGCCGCCGGAGCCTCGCCGCGCCACAGGTTGCGCACCAGCGCAGCGGCCAGTTCGGGCGATCCGTCGGGCGCGCTATACGCCCCGATCCGTCCGCCAAGCGCACTCACGATCCGGCCAATCTGTTTGCCCACGACAACATCGCCAAAGCCGATCTGGCGCATCTGGCCGTCCATGTCGTCAACGAACAATTCGGTCAGCCAGACGCCGTGCCGGACATGCGCCGGTGACGTATCGATGCGGTGGAGCACCAGACTGAGCACCAGCGCAACCATGTCGAACCGGCCATCGAGCGTGTCGGCCACCCCGGCTTGGTACCAGTGTGGCGCACGCGCGGTCGCCAGCGTCGCGGCGTAAAGCGGGGCTATCGCATCGCGCGGACGCGGGCGGCGGAGCAGAGTATCAAGCCAGGACATGGCGCGCGCCTTACGCGCCGGTTCATCAACAGGCAAGGCGCGCTGCCGGATAACGGCCGCCGCCCGCACGGCGCATTTGCACGAACGCGCAAACGCGCTATTGGCGGTCGGTGATCATTATCTGGAGAATGACGTCCATGTCCGCGCCCCGCCTTCGCCCCGCGACATTCATGCTGGCCGCGCTGTGCGCCGCGACCGCGCTGTCGGGCTGTACCCAATTGCGCGGCCATCAGGGCTATCTGGTCGATCCGACCTTGACCGACGGCATCACCGCCGGGGTCGACAACCGCGAATCGGTGGAAAAGACGTTGGGCCGCCCGACCTTTGTCGGCCAGTTCAGCCCGAACGAGTGGTATTATGTCGCGCGCGACACGCGCCAGTTGGCCTTTGCCAGCCCGCGGCCCACGGCGCAGACCATTTTGCGCGTCCAGTTTGACCCGGTCGGCAATGTTGTCGCCATCGACCGGCGCGGGCTGGAGGATGTTGTCGATCTGAACCCCGAAGGCGACAAGACGCCGACGCTGGGCCGTGATCGCAGCTTCTTTGAAGATATTTTCGGCAATATCGGCGCGGTTGGTGCTGGCGGTGCGGGCGCGCCGGGCGGCGGCGGCGGCGGTTAAGGCCGCCCGCGCCAAAGCCTATTTCGCGATCCCCGCGGCGGCCAGCACGGCCAGCGTCACCAGGTCTGACGCCGGCGACGCCATCGTCGCGATCTGAACCGGCTGTTCCATGCCGACCAGCATCGGCCCGATAATCGCCCCCGCGCCCAGTTCGCGCAGCAGCTTTGCTGACAGATTGCCCGATTGCAGCCCCGGCATCACCAGCACATTGGCGGGCCCCGACAGGCGGCAGAACGGATATTTCTTCATCACCGCCGGGTTCAATGCGACGTCGGGCGCCATTTCGCCTTCATATTCGAACCCCGGCTTGCGCGCGTCAAGGATGGCGACGGCGTCGCGGATATTGTCGAGCCACGACCCTTCGGGATTGCCGAAGTTGGAGTATGACAGAAACGCCACGCGCGGTTCATGCCCCATCCGCCGCGCGACTTGCGCGGTGCGTTCGGCGATGTTGGCCAGCATTTCCGACGACGGTCGTTCGTTGACGGTGGTGTCGGCCATGAAAATTGTGCGGTGCTGCGAGACCAGCACATGGATGCCGAACGCGGTCTTGCCCTCGGCGGGATCAATCACCCGGCGCACTTCGCGCAGGCTTTGGGCAAAGGTGCGCGTGACGCCGGTGATCATCGCGTCGGCGCGGCCCATTTGCAGCATCAGCCCGCCAAAGATGTTGCGGTCGCGGTTGACCATCCGCTCGCAATCGCGGCGCAGATAGCCGCGCCGTTGCAAGCGCGCATAAAGCAGGTCGACCATTGCCGGGACGTCGGGCGAATTGACGCTGTTGTGAATCTCGAAACTTTCGGGGTCGGCGACGCCCATCTCGCGCAACTGGTCGCGCGTGCCTTCGCGGCCGATCAGCACCGGCACGCCATAGCCGCCGTCGCGGAACTGGATGGCGGCGCGTAGCACCACTTCTTCTTCCGCCTCGGCAAACAGCACGCGTTTCGGGTCGGCTTTTGCGGCCTCATAGGCCAGTGTGAGCACCGACGTCGTCGGGTTCAGTCGTGCGCGCAGGCTGGTGCGATACTCGTCAAAATCGCCAATCGGCCGCTGGGCCACGCCGCTGTCCATCGCCGCGCGGGCGACCGCCGCGGGGACGATTTCCATCAACCGCGGGTCGAAGGGTGAGGGGATGATATAATCGGGACCAAAACTGGATGCGCGTCCGCCATAGGCCGCCGCGACTTCTTCGGGCACCTGTTGCCGCGCCAGTTCGGCGATGGCGTGCGCCGCCGCGACCTTCATCGCTTCGTTGATCGTCGTCGCGCGCACGTCGAGCGCGCCGCGAAAGATGAACGGGAAACACAGGACATTGTTGACCTGGTTAGGATAGTCCGAGCGGCCGGTGGCGATGATCGCATCGGGACGCGCGGCGCGCGCGTCGGGCGGCGAGATTTCGGGATCGGGATTGGCCATCGCAAAGATGATCGGCGCGGGCGCCATGTCCATCACCATATGCGGTTTCAGTGCGCCCGCCGCCGACAGGCCCAGAAACACGTCGGCACCCTTCAGCGCCTGTTCGAGCGTGCGCGCCTCGGTGGGAATGGCATGCGCCGACTTCCACTGGTCCATGCCTTCCTGTCGGCCCTGATAGATCACCCCTTTGCGGTCGCACATGGTGACATTTTCGTGGCGCACACCTGTGGCCTTCATCAATTCAGTACAGGCAATCGCCGCCGCGCCCGCGCCGTTGACCACCACCTTTACCGTCGCCATGTCGCGGCCGGTCAGGTGACAGGCATTGATCAGTCCCGCGACCGAGATGATCGCGGTGCCGTGCTGGTCATCGTGAAAGACCGGGATGTTCATCCGTTCCTTCAGCGCCTGTTCGATGATGAAACAATTGGGCGCGGCGATGTCTTCCAGATTGATGCCGCCAAACGTGGGCTCCATCAGCGCCACGGCCTCGATGAACGCGGTCGGGTCCTCGGTTGCCAGTTCGATGTCGATCGAGTCCACATCAGCAAAACGTTTGAACAGGACCGCCTTGCCCTCCATCACTGGTTTGGACGCCAGCGCACCCAGATTACCCATGCCCAATATCGCGGTGCCGTTGGAAATGACCGCGACCAGATTGCCCTTGGCGGTATATTCATAGGCCGTCGCCGGATCGTCGGCGATGGCCTGGACCGGCACGGCGACGCCGGGTGAATAGGCGAGGCTGAGGTCGCGCTGTGTCGCCATCGGCTTGGACGCGACGATTTCGATTTTGCCGGGGCGGCCGGTGGCGTGATAAAGCAGCGCTTCGCGGTCCGAAAACTGCACCCGTGTTTCGTCGCTCATCGCCTGCTTGCTCCCTGTCCCGCACTTGGCATCAAACTGTAGCGCCCTTGCCGCCGCTACGGCAATCGCTTTTGCGCGGCGTCCCAAAGCTATTGGACCTTCGGCCATGTCCGCCTATGGACCGGACATGTCGCGATCCGACCCCGCCCCCAAAGCCGAAACGCCCGCCAGAGCATCGGCCCCGACGCCGATGATGGCGCAATTTTGGGCGCTGAAGGCACAGGCCCCCGATTGCCTGCTGTTTTATCGGATGGGCGATTTTTTCGAGCTGTTCTTTGACGACGCCCGCGTCGCCGCCACGACGCTCGACATCGCGCTCACCAGCCGCGGCGAACATGACGGCGCGCCGGTGCCGATGTGCGGTGTACCGGTCCACGCGGCAGAGGCGTATCTGGCGCGGCTGATCCGCGCGGGCCACCGCGTCGCCATCGCCGAACAGGTCGAAACGCCGCAGGCGGCAAAGGCACGCGGCGGATCGAAAACGCTGGTCGCGCGCGACATCGTGCGCTTTGTCACCGCCGGCACGCTCACCGAAGAAAGCTTGCTCCCCGCGCGCCGGAGCAACTGGCTCGTTGCGGTCGCCGAAACAGCAGGGACGGACGAGGTCGCCATCGCCGCCGCCGACATTTCGACGGGCCAGTTTGAAACCGCGCTGATGCCGCGCAGCCTGGCCGAAGCCGAACTGGCGCGGCGCGACCCCGCCGAAATCATTGTGGCCGAGGGTTCGGCGCTCGCCGTCGTCGTCGCCGACCCGCGCGTGACCGTCCGCGCGCGCAGTGACTTTTCCAGCCAAGCCGCCACCACGCGGCTGTGCGCGCATTATGGCGTCGCCACGCTTGACGGTTTTGGCGCGTTCAGCCGCGCCGAGTGCGCCGCGATGGGCGCGCTTGTTGCCTATCTTGACCATGCCGGACGCGGCAGTCTGCCCTATCTGCAACCGCCCACACGGTCGGTCGACGGCGCGGCAATGGTCATCGACGCGGCGACGCGCGAAAGCCTGGAAATTGTGCGCACGATGGGCGGCGCGCGCGGCGGCAGCCTGCTGGCCGAGGTCGACCTGACCGTCACCGGCGGCGGCGCGCGGATGCTGGCTGACGACCTGTCGGCGCCGCTGACCGATGCGGGCGCAATCAATGCCCGGCTGGATTTTGTGCGCTGGCTGCACGACCATGCCAGCCTGCGCGGCACCCTGCGCGACCAGCTGCGCGCGCTGGCCGATGCCGGGCGTGCGCTCGGGCGGCTGGTGGCCGGTCGCGGCGGTCCGCGCGACCTGGGCCAGTTGCGCGATGCGCTGCGCGGCGCCCAACAGCTGCGCGACCGGCTCGAGCAGCTTGCCGAACGGCCGGCGTTGCTCGACGCAATCCTGCCCGCGCTTGGCGGCCACGGCGCGCTGGTCGATGAACTGACGCGCGCGCTGGTCGAAACGCCGCCGACCGACGCGGCGCAAGGCGGCTATATCACCAACGACTATGACGCCGCTCTCGATGCGCTGCGTGAGACGGCGCGCGACGGGCGCACGGCGATTGCCGCGCTCGAGGCCGCGTATCGCACGCGCACCGGCATCGCCGCGCTTAAAATCCGGCACAATGGCGTGCTCGGCTATCACATCGAGGTCGCGGCGCGCCACGCTGACGCGCTGATGACGCCGACTTCGGGCTTCACCCACCGCCAGACGCTTGCAGGTGTGGTCCGTTTCAACGCCGCCGACCTGCACGAAGAAGCGCAGCGCGTCGGACAGGCGGGTGCGCATGCGCTCGCTGCCGAGGCTACGCATCTGGAGGCGCTGACCGCGCTGGCAACCCAGCGCCGCGATGCGATCGCCGCCACCTGCGCTGCATTGTCGCGGATCGACGTTGCCGCCGCGCTGGCAGAACGCGCCGCCATCGGTGGCTGGTGCCAGCCCGAAATTGTCGGCACGCCCGATCTGGCCATCACCGGCGGGCGTCATCCGGTCGTCGAGGCGGCCCTGGCAAAATCGGGCGCGGCCTTTGTCGCCAACGACGTCGCGCTGGCCCCGACCGACCGGCTGTGGCTGGTGACCGGCCCCAATATGGGCGGAAAGTCGACCTTTCTGCGTCAGAATGCGTTGATCATTCTGCTGGCACAGGCGGGCAGTTTCGTCCCCGCGACGGCGGCGCGGATCGGGCTGGTCGACCGCCTGTTCAGCCGCGTCGGCGCGTCGGACAATCTGGCGCGCGGGCGATCGACCTTCATGGTCGAAATGGTCGAAACGGCGGCAATCCTGGCTCAGGCGACCCCGCGCAGCTTTGTCATCCTCGACGAAGTCGGGCGCGGCACCAGCACCTATGACGGGCTGGCGCTGGCGTGGGCCGTGGTCGAGGCCGTGCACGAAACGAACAAGTGCCGATGCCTGTTCGCCACCCATTATCATGAACTCACGCGGCTGGCCGAGAGCCTGGACGCGCTGTCGCTGCACCATGTCCGCGCGCGCGCGTGGAAGGGCGATCTGGTACTGATGCATGAATTGACCAACGGGCCTGCCGACCGCAGCTATGGTCTGGCGGTGGCAAAACTGGCGGGGGTGCCGACGCCGGTCGTGGCGCGCGCCGAATCGGTTCTGAAAAAACTGGAGGCAGGGCGCCACGCGACGGGGGGACTGGCGGCGGGGCTGGACGATCTGCCGCTGTTTTCGGCCAGGCCGGCGGCCCCGGCGGCCCCCGCCACTGACCCGCTGCGCGACGCGCTGGCCGACATCCTTCCCGACCATCTGACCCCGCGCGCCGCGCTCGAAGCCCTGTATCGGCTGAAAGCGCTAAGCGAAGACGCGCCATGAGCGACCGCTTTTCTCTGATCGACGACCGCCGCGCGATTATCGACCGGCGCGCCATTGCCGACGCACTTGATGCACTGGTCGGCGATATCAGCGACACCAGCGCGCGGCGCCGCGCGATGGTCGGCCTGCTCAAGGCGGCGCTCGACGCCGGTCGCAGCGCGATTGCGCTGCGCATCGTCGAACGGCCGACAGCGGGGATTGAGGCGGCGGCAGCGCAGGCCTTTCTGACCGACCAGATTGTGCGACTGACGCATGATTTCACCGTCGATCACCTCTATCCATCGGGCAATCGGTCGGCCGGCGAGCGGTTGGCGATCATCGCGGTCGGCGGATACGGACGCGGCGAAATGGCACCGTTCAGCGACGTCGACATCGGCTTTCTGACCCCGTTCAAACAGACGAGCTGGACCGAACAGGTCATCGAATCGATGCTCTATACGCTGTGGGACCTGGGGCTGAAGGTTGGCCACAGCGCGCGTTCGGTCGACGAAATGATCCGCGCCGCCGATGACGACCTGACCATCCGCACCGCGTTGCTGGAGGCGCGCTTCGTCTGGGGCGACCGCGCACTTTATGACCTCGCCGCCGCGCGCTTCGACGCCGAAGTCGTCGCGGGCACGGCGCGAAGGTTCGTCGCCGAAAAGCTGGTCGAGCGCGACGAGCGGCACAAGCGCATGGGCGACAGCCGCTATGTCGTCGAACCCAATGTCAAGGAAGGCAAGGGCGGCCTGCGCGATCTCCACACCCTGTTCTGGATCGGCAAATATCTCCACAAGGTGCGCACCGTCGGCGAACTGGTCGAGGCCGGTCTGCTGACCCGCAGCGAACTGCGCCAGTTCGAGCGTGCT
>JBEGPL010000217.1:0-4529 GCA_041181445.1 Pseudomonadota bacterium | reverse complement strand
TTTGCCGCCAAAACGCGCCTGAATGTCGGCGCTCATCACCGGCGCGGCATAAAGATTGTCGGTCGGAATATCGAAGAAACCCTGAATCTGTCCGGCGTGCAGGTCGACTGCAAGCACGCGGTCGGCGCCCGCCGTGGTGATCAGATTGGCAACCAGCTTGGCCGAAATCGGCGTGCGCGGCCCCGGTTTGCGGTCCTGCCGCGCATAACCGAAATAGGGGGTCACCGCGGTGATCCGCTTGGCCGACGCGCGGCGCAGCGCGTCGATGATGATCAACAATTCCATCAGATTGTCGTTCGCCGGGAAATTGGTCGGCTGGATCACGAACACGTCTTCGCCGCGCACGTTTTCATGGATTTCGACGAACACTTCCTCATCGGCAAAGCGGCGCACGCTGGCATCGGTCAGTTTCATGTCGAGATAGTCGGCAACCGCGCGGGCGAGCGGCAGGTTGCTGTTGCCGGAAATCAGTTTCATGGGCGGGCGGACCTTGATCTGGAACGAAGCGGTTGCGGTCCCTTAGCCAGCGCGCGGCGGTTGGGGAAGGCCTATGTTGGGACCGCTGGCCACTTCGCGATAGGTCGCGAACAAATGGTCCCATAGCGCGATGGCAAAGCCATAGTTATGGTTGTGATCCTGTCCATGCGCGCTGTGGTGGATGCGGTGCATCGCGGGGGTCACCCAGACGCGGCGGAGCGCGCGGTCAAGGCGCGGCGGCACGCGGACATTGGCATGTTCGCACAGGCTGCCCGCCGCCAGATAGAGCTCAAACAGCATCACCGCCGCCAGCGGCGCGCCGAGCGCGACGATGCACGCCGATTTATAGAGCATCGAAACCAGCGCCTCACCGGGATGGAAGCGCACCCCCGTGGTCACGTCAAAATCACCGTCGGCGTGGTGCAGCCGGTGCAGCGCCCAGCCCCACGGCATCCTGTGCAGCGCGCGGTGCTGGCCATAAATGGCCAGGTCGAGCAAGATGACCGTCAGCAAAGCCTCCGCCCAGCCGGGCAACGCAAGCTGGTTCAGCACGCCCCATCGGTGGCCCGCCGCCCACGCCGCCGCCGCAACCGGCCCGGCCAGCGCCAGGGTCCGCACAAGCAAAAGGTTCGCCGCCCCCAGCGCCAGATTCACCGGCCAGCGCCCGCGCGCCGCCGCGCGCGCGGGCACCCACGCCTCGGCCAGGGCAAGCGCCGCGAACAGCGCGGGCAGGATGAACAGCGCCGGGGTGAGCGTCATGTCGCCAGCCAGCCCGCCGCACGCAGCTGCGGCAAGGCATCGCGCGCGACGGCGACGCTTTGGCCGGTGATCAGCGTCAGCGTGGCGGCGCGGCCCTCACGGCTGACGCCGCGCACGGCTGCACGCGCTACCCACCAGCTGCGATGGACGCGCAGCCCGTCGGCATGCCCCTGCGCCGCCACCGCGTCGGCCATGCGGATCAGCACCAGCGTGCTGCGCAACGCGCCGTGCACGCGGACATAATGGTCTTCTGCCTCCAGCGCCAGGATTTCGCCGAAGCCGATCGGCAACCGGTCGGCCAGCGGCGATGGCGGGGCGTCCAGGGTGCCGGGTGCCGACGGCCTGGTCGATGTGTCGCCGACCGCTGGCGCGCGAAACAGCGCCATGAAAATGCCATTGATCAGGAAGCCGATAAGCCAGACCTGAAAATAGCGTTGGCCCAGTTCGGGATCGCGCAGCGCCGCGCGCACATCCAGCCCGTTCATCAGCGTGGCGATGATCAGCGTCATCGGCAGCGCCGCGACGACAAGGGCCAGCGCGATTCCGACGATTTGCGACAATGACAAGGCATCGGCCAGCCATCGCCGAATGACAATCAACGGGCGGAATATGGCATAGCCGACGACGGCAAAGACCAGCCAATAGGCGATGCGCATCGCGGGCGGAAAGGCCCATGTGCCAAAGGGGCCGAACAAGCCGAGCACCAGCCCGATGGACGCGATGAGCAGCAGTTCGATGGCAAGGCGCCGCCAGACAATGTCCTGTTTCATGACCGCGATGTGCCCGCCACTTGGCGCAGCGTCAACCGGCACGCCGCCCGATTGACGAAGCCGCGCGCCGGTTTGGCGCATGCACGGTTGCGGGGCGGCGGCACAGGCGCAAGGTCGCTGCATCGATGATTTTGCACAGGACAGTCCGATGACACCCCCCACCCCCCGCCGCGCCTTCACCCCGCTCTATCTGTTGCTGTCGGCGGGATTTTCCGCATTGGGCATTCTCGTCTTTGTTGCCATCGCCGGGGTCATGCGCGGCGGGGCCGCGCCGGTCAGCCACGGCGCGCCATGGGCGCTGGCGATCCATATCGGTACCGTCGTCCCGGCGCTGTTTCTGGGCGCCGCCGTGCTGGTGATGAAAAAGGGCACGCGGTTACACAAGTTGCTGGGGCGCATCTGGGCGGGGCTGATGATGACCACGGCGCTCGCCAGTTTTGGCCTGACCGGGCTGACCGGCGGGATCGGCCCGATCCACATTTTCTCGGTGATCACATTGGTGTCGATCCCGCGTGCGATCTGGGCGATACGCCGCGGCAATATCGTCGCGCATCAACGCGCGATGATGGGCCCCTATCTGGGCCTGCTGGTCGCCGGCCTGTTCGCCTTTACCCCCGGTCGTTATCTGGGCAACATGGTGCAATCCTTGTTTTAGAGCCTTGTTGTCATTGCGACCGCGTGGCCGCGTGCCTAAAAGGCGGCGATGACCCATCAACTGACCATCGTCTTTGCCCAATTGTCGCAGAGCATCGGCGCCCTGACCGCCAATGCCGATCGGATGCTGGCGATCCGCGCCGAACATGCCGGGGCCGACCTGATCGTCTTTCCCGAAATGCAGCTGATCGGCTATCCGGCGGAGGATATGATCGAAAAGCCCGCGCTCGCCGCGTGCGCCGCCGATGAACTGGCGCGGATGGCGGCAGTGACCGCCGACGGCGGCGCGGCGATGCTGGTCGGCACGCTGATCCGCGAGGGCGACTTTCTCTATAACAGCGTCGCCTTGCTCGACGGTGGGCGGGTCGCGGCGCTGCGCCACAAGCATGAGCTGCCCAATTACGGCACGTTCGACGAGAAACGCTATTTCGCCAGCGGGCCGCTGCCCGCGCCGATTGATTTCAAGGGCGTCGCCATCGGCTTTCCGATCTGCGAGGATATCTGGTTCCCGGCGGTCTGTGCGAATTTGCAGGCGCTGGGCGCCGAACTGCTGATTTCGACCAACGGGTCGCCGTATGAAATCGACAAGGATGATTTTCGCGCATCGAAAGTCGCCGGGGCGCGCGTCGCCGAAACCGGGTTGCCGATTGCCTATCTGAACCGCGTCGGCGGACAGGACGAACTGGTGTTCGACGGCGCGTCGTTCATCCTGAACGGCGACGGGACGATGGCGCACCAATGGCCCGATTGGGCGGAAGACGTACGCGTGACCCACTGGGCGCGCGGTGCCGATGGGTGGCGCTGCTCCCCCGGCGTCATCGCCGCGCTGGAGCCCAGCCCCGCCGACGCCTATCATGCGATGATGATCGGCGTGCGCGATTATGTGAACGCCAACCGCTTTCCCGGCGTCATATTGGGCTTGTCGGGCGGGATCGACAGCGCCATCTGTGCCGCCATCGCCGCCGACGCGCTGGGGGCCGACCGGGTGTGGTGCGTGATGCTGCCCAGCCGCTTCACCGGCCAGCTCAGCCTCGACCTTGCTGCCGAATGCGCCGGAATGATCGGCTGCCGGCTCGACACAATCCCGATTGCACCCGCCGTCGAAGCGTTCGACAGGATGCTGTCGGGCAGTTTTTCCGACAGGCAAGTCGACACGACCGAGGAAAATATCCAGTCGCGGATTCGCGGCGTCACGCTGATGGCGCTCAGCAACAAATTCGGCCCGATGCTGCTCACCACCGGCAACAAGAGCGAGATGAGCGTCGGCTATGCGACCATCTATGGCGACATGGCCGGCGGCTATAACCCCATCAAAGACGCGTATAAGATGACGGTGTTCGCGCTGGCGCGCTGGCGCAACGCCAACGTCCCGCGCCTGTCGCTCAACCCGGTGTCAGCGGTAATGCCTGACGCCATCATCACTCGCCCGCCCAGCGCCGAGCTGCGCCCCGACCAGAAGGATTCGGACAGCCTGCCCGACTATCCGGTGCTCGACCCGATCCTGATGGGGCTGGTGGAGGAAGAATTGTCGGTCGATGACGTCGCCGCGCGCGGGTTTGACCGCGACACCGTCGCGCGAATCGAACGCCTGCTCTATATCGCCGAATATAAGCGGCGGCAGGCCCCACCGGGGGTCAAGCTGGGCAAAAAGAATTTCGGCCGCGACCGGCGATACCCGATCACCAACGCGTTCCGGACGGGGTGATTTGACGATCAACGCACGCCGCCCTATCGCCGCGCCATGACTGTCACCACCCGTTTCGCGCCGTCGCCGACTGGCAATCTGCATGTCGGCAATGTCCGCACCGCGATCCACAACTGGCTGTGGGCGCGGCGGCATGGGGGACGGTTCCTGCTGCGCATCGACGA
>JBEGPL010000216.1:0-3076 GCA_041181445.1 Pseudomonadota bacterium | reverse complement strand
AGGAAGACAATCGAGGCGAGGGGCAGGAAACGCGGCGGCATTGCGTGATGACCTCTTAATGGGGGAGGGGCGTTAGGCGCAGATTGTCAGCGCGCGGCCAGAATGCAAGTCTCATCGGCTTTCGCTTGATTTCGCGACCGCCGCGACGTAAAGAGCGCTCACTTCTTGACATGGTTAGCCGGTTGGGACGTTGGAGCGGCAGCTTCAGCGGCCAAAGTGCCATGCCAGCATTTTCGCGGTGCCATTGCCGCAACAGGGATTTGATTTGGCCGATGTGAACGCCATCACCGCGATCATCGCTCCCGAAGCCGAGGCGCTCGGCCTCGCGCTCGTGCGCGTCGCGTTTTTTGGCGGCACCAGCGATCCGACGTTGCAGATCATGGCCGAACGCCCCGACACGCGCCAGTTGACGATCACCGATTGCGCCGCGCTGTCGCGCCGCATTTCGGAAATCTTTGACACCATGGAGGCCGAAGGCCGCGACCCCATCGATGATGCTTACCGGCTGGAAGTCAGTTCGCCGGGGATCGACCGGCCGCTGACCCGCATCGCCGACTTTGCCGATTGGGCGGGGCATGATGCGAAGGTGATGATGGCCGAAGCCGTCGACGGGCGCAAAGCGTTTCAGGGCGTGCTGCTGGGCGTCGAGGGCGACGACATCGTCATCGACGACCGCAAGGTCGGCGCGGCGCGGCTGCCCTTTGTCGAAATGGCGCACGCCAAATTGATGCTGACCGACCGGTTGATCGCCGCGACCCGCCCGATCGACATGGCCGACGCCGACGAATTTGAAGACGAAACCGACATTTTGGAAGACGAAGGACAGGACTGACCCATGGCCAATGCCATTTCCGCCAACAAGGCCGAGCTGCTCGCGATTGCCAACGCCGTCGCCAGCGAAAAGATGATCGACAAATCGATCGTGATCGAAGCGATCGAAGAAGCGATCCAGCGCGCCGCGCGCGCGCGCTATGGCGCCGAAAACGACATTCGGGCAAAGCTGGATGGCCAGACCGGCGACCTGCGCCTGTGGCGCGTCGTCGAAGTTGTCGAGGCGGTCGAAGATTATTTCAAACAGGTCGACCTCGCCGCCGGCCAGAAACTGGACCCCGATGCCAAGATCGGCGATTTCATCGTCGACCCGCTGCCCGCCGTTGACCTGGGCCGCATCGACGCCCAGTCGGCCAAGCAGGTGATTTTCCAGAAAGTCCGCGAAGCCGACCGCGAACGCCAGTTTGAGGAATTCAAGGATCGCGGCAGCGAAATCATCACCGGCGTCGTCAAGTCGGTCGAGTTCGGCCATGTCGTCGTCAATCTGGGCCGTGCCGAGGGGGTCATCCGCCGCGACCAGCAAATCCCGCGCGAATTGATGCGCGTCGGCGACCGCGTCCGCGCGCTGATCCTGTCGGTCCGCCGCGAAGCCCGCGGGCCGCAGATTTTCCTGTCGCGCGCGCACCCCGATTTCATGAAAAAACTGTTCGCCCAGGAAGTCCCCGAAATCTACGACGGCATCATCGAAATCAAGGCCGCCGCGCGCGACCCGGGCAGCCGCGCCAAAATCGGCGTGATCAGCTATGACAGCAGCATCGACCCGGTCGGTGCCTGCGTCGGCATGAAGGGCAGCCGCGTGCAGGCGGTGGTTCAGGAAATGCAGGGCGAAAAGATCGACATCATCCCCTGGTCCGAAGATACCGCGACCTTTGTCGTCAATGCGCTCCAGCCCGCAACGGTCCAGCGCGTCGTGATCGACGAAGAGGACATGCGCATCGAAGTGGTCGTGCCCGACGACCAGCTGAGCCTGGCCATCGGCCGCCGCGGCCAGAACGTCCGGCTCGCCAGCCAACTGACCGGCAGCCAGATCGACATCATGACCGAAGCCGACGCCAGCGAAAAACGCCAGCGCGAATTCATCGAACGCTCGACGATGTTCCAGGAAGAATTGGACGTCGATGAAACACTGGCGCAGTTGCTGGTCGCCGAAGGCTTCAGCGAACTCGAAGAAGTCGCCTATATCGAGGCGATCGAACTCGCCGCCATCGAAGGCTTTGACGAGGAACTGGCCGAGGAACTGCAAAGCCGCGCCACCGAAGCGCTCGACCGCCGCGAAGAAGCCGCCCGCGCCGAACGCCGCGCGATGGGCGTCGAGGATGCGATCGCCGAAATGCCGCATCTGACCGAAGCCATGCTGGTGACGCTGGGCAAGGCGGGCATATTGACGCTCGACGACCTCGCCGACCTTGCGACCGACGAACTGGTCGCGAAAAAGCGCGCCGACAACCGCCGCAGCCGCGAACGCACCGAGGACAAGGGCGGCGTGCTCGCCGCCTATGGCCTCAGCGACGAACAGGGCAATGAGATCATCATGGCGGCCCGCGCCCACTGGTTCGAAGACGAAGAACCAGCCAGCCAGGAGGCCGCTGATGCGGACTCCGCACAATGACCCGGGGCTGACGCCTGCGCCTTTGGCCGATGCGCCACGCGATCCCGAACGGGGACCGCGTGGGGAGCGGAGCCGTGGCCACGAACCCGAACGCCGCTGTATCCTGACCGGCGACCGCGCCGGCACCGACATGCTGATCCGGCTGGCGGTCGATGGCGATGGCCATGTCTTTCCCGATGTTCTGGGCAAGGCGCCGGGGCGCGGTGCGTGGATTGGCGTCGACCGCGCCGCGCTGGACACCGCGCTGGCCAAGGGCAAGCTGAAGGGCGCGCTCGCGCACACGCTGAAGACCAAGGACATCCATGTCCCCGCTGACCTCGGCGCGCGGATTGCCGCGGCGCTCGAACGGGTGACACTCGACCGGCTGGGGCTTGAATCGCGCAGCGGTTATCTGCTCACCGGGTCCGAACGGATCGAGGCGGCGTGCCGGGGCGGGGCGGTCGCGCTGTTGCTCCACGCCGCTGACGCCGCCCCCGACGGCCGCCGCAAGCTGGCACAGGCGTGGCGCGTGGGCAGCGGCACCGAGGGATCGGGCGAAGAGGGGCTGATGGTCCCCGCCGACCGCGAACAATTGTCGGCGGCACTGGGGCGCGAAAATGCGGTGCATCTGGCGCTGATCGACGACCGCGCGGCGGA
>JBEGPL010000215.1:0-4035 GCA_041181445.1 Pseudomonadota bacterium | reverse complement strand
GACCGGCCATTATGTCCGCCGCGTCGAAGGGGCAGGCGGGCCGCAGCTCCACCGCGCGATCGACCCGGCGCGCGACCAGAGCTATTTCCTGTTCGCGACGACGCAGGACCAGCTCGACTTTCTGCGCTTTCCGCTGGGTGGGATGGATAAGAGCGCGGTGCGTGCGATTGCCGCCGAACTGGGGCTGGGCGTCGCGGGCAAGCCCGACAGTCAAGACATTTGTTTCGTGCCCGATGGCGATTATGCGACGCTGGTGCGCAAGCTGCGCCCCGATGCCGACGATCAGGGCGACATCATCCACATCGACGGCCGCGTGCTGGGGCGGCACAAGGGGCTGATCCACTATACGGTCGGCCAGCGGCGCGGGATCGAAATTGGCGGACAGACCGACCCGCTTTATGTCATCCGGCTCGACGCCGCGACAAAAGCGGTGATCGTCGGGCCGCGCAGCGCGTTGGCGGTCGGCGCGGCGATGCTGACCGACGCGAACTGGCTGGCACCGATTGCGCGCCACCGCCGCGTGCTGGCCAAGGTGCGCAGTCTGGCCCGGCCCGTTCCCGCGCAGATGGACGGCGGCTGGCTGACCTTTGACGCGCCCGAATATGGCGTCGCGCCGGGACAGGCGGCGGTGCTGTATGACGCGGATGACCCAACGCGCGTGCTGGGCGGCGGGTGGATCGAGTCCACCCGCGCGGCCAACCTGTCAGACTAGTCGTCGCCGCCCATCCGTTCGGGCCGGGGTGCCTGTTCCTCAAAGCGTCGTGACACGGCGGGCGGCGGTGTGGGCGCGGCGCGGGGCGGCGGCGCGCTGCGTGCCACCGGTTCGGACCGCGGCGCCATCCGCACTTCGGGGCCGCGCGGCGCGCGTGCAACCGGTGCAGGGTCCGCGCCGCCGCCATCAAAACCGCGCGGCGCGCGATCCATTTGCGGTGGCGGGGCAACTGCTGCGGCGGGCGGGCGGCTGACGTTATCGGTCCAATCGCTGCGTCCGCCACGACCGCCACCGTCGCCGCGTCCGCGCGGCGGCGGGGCGGCAGCGGCGGCGTCGAAACCATCGCCGCTGCGGCCATCGCGGTCGCGTCCCCAGCCGGGACGGCCGGCCTGCGGCGTCGATGACGGCACGGGGATTTCCTGAATGACCGGCGCGACGACATTGCCGCTGGGCGGCGGAGCCGGGCGTTCGCCACGCGGCGGGCGGCGTTCACCCCCCGAGGACGGCGGGGCGCCCGCTTGCCAACCGTCGGCGCCGGGGCGGCTCAGCCGGACGCCGGGACCACCCCACCCGCCGCGGCCATCGCTCGCCGGATTATGCGTGCCGCCGGTGTCACCGCGCGGCGCGCCCGTCTGCGCGCCATCGCGGCGGCCATCGCCATCGCGGCGGCCATCGCCATACCGCCCGTCGCCGCGTCCACCATCATGGTTGCGCCCGCCATCGCCCCGGCCACCGCCATGGTTCCAGTCGCGGTCGCCATGATGTTTCCAATAGGCGCGGCGCCCGCCCCAATAGTTCAGATAGTCGCGGCCCATGGGGAACGGCCGCCCGAACTGGTCAAACACGTTGAACCCGTAACCGGGGTAATAATAGTTATTATACCAGCCGCCATAATAGCCGATCTGGACAAAGCCGCCGCGATAATCGTCGCGGTCGTAACAATCATAGCCATAGCCGTCGTCGTAATAGCGCGGCTCATAGTCCCAATAGCTGTCGCCATAACGGGCATAACAATCCTCGCCATAGCCATATGCTTGGGATGACGAATTGACGTCGCCATAATAGCAGCCGCCGAGCATCAGCCCGAGTGCGGCGGTGCCGACCAGTTTGAGTCCCCGGATCCCTGAAAACGCCATAATCGTCACTCCCCGCGCGGGCCGGTGATTCGCCCGCAAATTCCACCTTGGCGCATGATTTGCACGGCTGGACTTGAATTGTGGGTGAACAAAGCGGCACGCGCAATGCTTACTTGCAGCAGTGTCAATAACTGATTATTGACGCCTTCATTGCCAAAAGATGTGTGCGCTGCGCGCGCGCAGTCGCCCGAACAAAGGACGTGATGAACATGAACGCACCGGTTGCCCCGCACCGTTTCAACCCGCTTGCGGTCGACAGCGAACCGCACTGGATGCCGTTCAACCCGCCCGAGGCGCTCGACCATCTGCCCGGTGACGATGGTATTCCGGTGCTGGGCAACACGCTGGCGATGTTGAAAGACCCGATCGGCTTTGCCAACCGCATGGTCGGCCAATATGGCAAGGTATACCGCAACAAGGCGTTCGGCGGCCGCGCGGTCCAGCTGGTCGGACCCGAAGCCAATGAGCTGGTGCTGTTCGACCGTGACAAGATTTTCAGTTCCGAACAGGGCTGGGGACCGATCCTGAACCTGCTGTTCCCGCGCGGGTTGATGCTGATGGATTTTGAAAAGCACCGCGCCGACCGCCGCACATTGTCGGTCGCGTTCAAACCCGAACCGATGCGGCTTTACGCCGATGCGCTGAACGACGGGATCAAGCGGCGCGTCGCCGACTGGTCGGGGACGACCTTCAAATTTTATGACGCGATCAAGCAATTGACGCTCGACCTGGCGGCGTCCAGCTTCCTCGGCATCCCATGGGGGCCCGAGGCGCAAAAGATCAACACGGCGTTCGTCGACATGGTCCAGGCGTCGATGGGCGTTGTGCGCAAGCCGCTGCCGTTCACCGCCATGGGGCGCGGCGTCGCGGGCCGCAAATATCTGATCGCCTATTTCACCCCAATGGTGCCAGTGCGGCGCGCGTCGGACGGTGAGGATATTTTCACCCAGATCTGCAAGGCGACCGATGAACAGGGCGCATATCTGAGCGTCGAGGCGATCATCGACCATATGAATTTCCTGATGATGGCGGCGCACGACACGATCACCAGTTCGGTGACGTCGATGGTGTGGATGCTGGCGCAAAACCCCGAATGGCAGGACAAGTTGCGCGAAGAGATGTTGCGCGTGTCGCCAGCGGGCGCAGGGGTCGGGCATAATGCGCTGGGCGAGCTCGAACTCACCGAAATGGCGTTCAAGGAATCGTTGCGGATGATCCCGCCGGTGCCGAGCATCCCGCGCCGCGCGATGAAGGACTTTGAATTCGGCGGCTATCACATCCCGGCAGGATCACAGGTTGGGATCAATGTGGCCTATACCCACGCGATGGCTGAATATTGGCCCGAACCCGAAAAGTTCGACCCGATGCGCTTTGCCCCCGACGCAACACGCGAACGCCACAAATATGCATGGGTCCCCTTTGGCGGCGGCGCGCATATGTGCCTGGGCCTCCACTTTGCCTATATGCAGGCCAAGATTTTCCTGCACCATGTGCTGACCACGCACCGCATCACCATGACGCCGGGGTATAAGCCCGACTGGCAGATTTTCCCGATCCCCAAGCCCCGCGACGGGCTGGTCGTGACGCTGGAACGGCTGTAAGGCACGCCGTTCCCGTCGCCCCTGCGGCGGCAGGGGCCGTGGTCGGACCAGCGCCAATCGTTGCGCTTCGTTTGCCAGCGGCCCCCGCCTGCGCCGGGGCGACTTTTTGATATCGGGACTTCCCTGAATTTTTTGCCGCAGGGCGGTTGACGCGGCCGACCACGACACCCATATGCGCCTTTGTTGGCACTCACCCGGTGTGAGTGCTAGTTTCATCATCTGTGGGCCATCAAAGGGAGACACCCATGAAGTTTCGTCCGTTGCACGACCGCGTGCTTGTTCGCCGCATTGAAGCCGAAGAAAAAACGGCTGGCGGCATTATCATCCCCGACACCGCAAAGGAAAAGCCGCAGGAAGGCGAAGTCGTCGCTGCCGGACCCGGCACGCGTGAAGACGGCGCTTTTGTCGCGCTCGACGTCAAGGCGGGCGACCGCATCCTGTTCGGCAAATGGTCGGGCACCGAAGTCACCATCGACGGCGAGGAGCTCATCATCATGAAAGAGAGCGACATCCTCGGCATCGTCGAAAAGACGCCCGCCCCCAAGAAGTAAGCGGCCGAAGTAGGCCTTCAGGCCCTTCGCCCTTC
>JBEGPL010000214.1:0-2704 GCA_041181445.1 Pseudomonadota bacterium | reverse complement strand
GCCTTGGTGTCGGAGAGGATCGCGACGAAATCTTCTTCGGTCAGCGCTTTAAGCTCCACGCGTATCGGCAGGCGGCCCTGAAGCTCCGGAAGCAGGTCGCTAGGCTTGGCGACGTGGAACGCGCCCGACGCGATGAACAGGATATGGTCGGTCTTGATCGCGCCATATTTGGTCGCGACCGTCGTCCCTTCGATCAGTGGCAACAGATCGCGCTGAACGCCTTCGCGGCTGACCGATCCGCCGCGCACGTCGCTGACCGCGATCTTGTCGATCTCGTCGAGGAAGACGATGCCGTTCGCTTCGGCATCGGCGAGCGCGACGCGCGCGACGTCGTCGGTGTCGAGCCGCTTTTCCTGTTCTTCCTCGTTGAGCCGCTTCCACGCGTCGACGACTTTCAGCTTGCGTTTCTTGCGTTGCTGGCCGCCCATCGCCTTGCCCAGCATGTCGGACAGGTTGATCATGCCCATCTGGCCGCCCGCCGCGCCTAGATCGAACGGCATCGACGGCGCGTCGGCGATTTCAACCTCGACTTCGGCGTCGTCCAGATGGCCGTCGCGGAACCGTGCACGGAAACTGGCGCGCGTTGCCTCGCTGCTGTTCTTGCCGGTGAGGGCATCGATCAGTCGGTCAAGCGCGGACTCCTCCGCGGCCTCGCGCACCGCTTCGCGGCGGCGTTCCTTTTCCAGCCGCACCGCTTCCTCGACCAGATCGCGGGCGATTTGTTCGACGTCGCGGCCGACATAGCCGACCTCGGTGAATTTGGTCGCCTCGACCTTGATGAAGGGCGCGTCGGCCAGCTTGGCCAGACGGCGGCTGATCTCGGTCTTGCCGCAGCCGGTGGGGCCGATCATCAGGATGTTTTTCGGGCTGACCTCGTCGCGCAGGTCGGCCGAGAGTTGCTGGCGGCGCCAACGGTTGCGCAGCGCGACCGCGACCGCGCGTTTGGCGTCGGTCTGGCCGATGATATGCGCATCGAGCGCGGCGACAATGGCTTTGGGGGTCAGATATTCGTTCATGGCTGTGATGATGCTCCGTTCGTCCTGAGCCTGTCGAAGGACGGGGTCATGCCTTATGCGTGCTTTGACAAGCTCAGCACGAACGGCTTTCTTATTTCGTGTCCATCACCTCGACCGTGAACTGGTCGTTGGTGAACACACAGATGCTGGCGGCGACGGCCATCGCCTTGCGCGCCAGCACTTCGGCGTCGCTCTCATAATCGAGCAGCGCGGTCGCAGCGGACAGCGCGAAATTGCCGCCCGACCCGATTGCGGTGACACCCTTTTCGGGCTCGAGCACGTCGCCGTTGCCGGTCAGCACCAGCGTCACATCCTTATCCGCGACGATCATCATCGCCTCCAGATTGCGCAGATATTTGTCGGTGCGCCAATCCTTGGCCAGTTCGACCGCGGCGCGCAGCAACTGGCCGCCATGCGCCTCCAGCTTGCGTTCCAGCCGTTCGAACAGGGTGAAGGCATCGGCGGTCGCGCCGGCAAAGCCGCCGACGACGCTGCCGTCGTGCAGCCGCCGGACCTTGCGTGCATTGGGTTTCATGACGGTGTTGCCCATCGAAACCTGGCCGTCGCCGATGACGACGACCTTGCCGCCGATGCGGACCGACAGGATGGTGGTGCCGTGCCAGACGGGCATGGCGTGATGTTCGTTGCTCATGATGCGGGATATGGTTGCTTTTGCGGGGCGTGCAAGAGCCGCACGCTATTCGCGATTTGGAAACCATGATTGTCCTAAAGGGTCATCTGGCGCACAAGGCGTTTCGATTGCGGGGTTTTTGAGTGATGACAAAGGGCAATATCCTGGTCAGCGGCGGCGCGGGCTATATCGGCAGCCACGCCGTGCTCGCGCTGATCGACGCGGGCTGGACGCCGGTGGTCTATGACAATTTGTCGACCGGTTTTGGCTGGGCGGTGCCCGATGCCGTGCCGTTGATCGAGGGCGATATTGCCGACGGCGACACACTCTGCGCCGTGATGCACGACCATGCGATCATGGGTGTGATGCACTTCGCCGGGTCGATCATCGTCCCCGAATCGATCAGCGAGCCGCTGAAATATTATGCCAACAACACCGCGAACAGCCGCACATTGATCGAAGCCGCCGTGGCCAGCGGCGTGCGTCATTTCATCTTCTCGTCGACCGCCGCGACCTATGGCACGCCGGACAAGGTGGTGATCGACGAAGCCACGCCGCAGGTGCCGATCAACCCCTATGGCGCGTCAAAGCTGATGACCGAATGGATGCTGCGCGACGTCGCGGCGGCGCATGATTTCAACTATGGCGCGCTGCGTTATTTCAACGTCGCGGGCGCTGACCCGGATGCGCGCACGGGACAGTCGACCGCCGGGGCGACCCACCTGATCAAGGTCGCGGTCGAGGCCGCGCTGGGCAAGCGCGACCATGTCACCATATTCGGCAGCGATTTCGACACCGACGACGGCACCGGCGTGCGCGATTATATCCATGTCAGCGACCTGGCGGCGGCGCATGTGCTGGCGTTACAGGCTTTGGTCGATGACCCTGCGACGTCGCTGACGTTCAACTGCGGTTATGGCCGGGGCTATTCGGTCGTCGAAGTGCTCGATGCGGTCGACCGGGTGACCAACCTGAAAATCGCACGCGAATGGGCCGACCGGCGGCCGGGTGACCCCGCCGCGCTGGTCGCCGACAGCCGCGCGATTCAGGCGCGGCT
>JBEGPL010000213.1:0-5935 GCA_041181445.1 Pseudomonadota bacterium | reverse complement strand
GAATGGCCCGTCGCCCCTAGAGAACTGCCCGTCGCCCCTGCGAAGGCAGGGGCCGCTGGATTTATGTCGCCGCGCCGCAGGTTTTTTCGGGCGCGGGCTTTTCAGGCGCAGGTTTTTCAAGCGTGGGTTTTTCAGGCGTGGGTTTTTCAGGCGCGGGTTTTTTCAGGCTACCGGCCCCCGCCTGCGCGGGGGCGACGATGACCCTGCCCCTCAACTCCGCTTTCCGTACAGCACCACCTTGACCTTTTGCCCCGGCGTCAGCGCCGCGCCCGCCGCCAGCCGGTTGAGCACCAGAAAGCGGTCGACCTGAAAATCGCCATAGGCCATGCGCGTCGCCAGGCTGGCGATCGTGTCGCCTTTCTTCACCGTCACCACGTCAATTTCGCGCGGTTTGATCGCCGCCGCCTGCGCATCGGTCAGCCGCCGGACGCTGGCATACATCGGGTCGAACACATTGCTACCGCCGGCTTTGGCGATGGTGGCAAAATGGAACGCCTGCGTTCCCGAAAATTCATAGGCAAAAACGGTCACGTCAACCTCGCCGCTTTGCCCGGCGACCCGGCCGCTGCTGTATCCCACCGGAATCCCGTTGATCGTCGTGCGCTGGACGGTGCCATATTTGATCGCGGTTTCGCCGCCGACTTTCTTGAACACGGCGGCGATATAGGTCTCCATATTGCCCGCATAGGCCATGGTCGAAAATTCGCCCTGCCCGCTTTGCCCCGCAATGGACACCGCGGTGGTGCCATTTTGCATGCCGAATCCCGCCGGAATGGTGAAGCCGATCTTGAGGTCGGGGTGCAAGAAGTCGCGGCCTTCGATCACACCTTCCTTGGGATCGTCGCCATAAAGCACGCCGTCGAGCGCGCTCATGAACGCGTCGCTGCTGCGCTTGGTGCTGGTGCTGCCGGTCTTTGTGGCGAGCGACGCCGCGTTGACGACGCGCGATGCCGGGTCGGGGTGCGTGCTCGCCCATTCGGGCAGGCTGCGCGCGTCCTGACCCGCGACGCGCGCGTCGAGCGTGGTCTGATCTGCCAATGATTTCAACATGGTGGACAGCGCCATCGGGTCATATCCGGCGCTGCTGAGATAGCGCACGCCCAGTTCGTCGGCCTGCAATTCCTGTCCGCGCGAAAAGCTCAATGTCGCGAGCTGCGCCAGTTGCAGCGCGTTGTTCTGGAGCAAGCCGCCGACCGCCCCGGCCAGCCCGCCATTGTCGCCAATCGCGCCGCCGACGACCGTCGCCAGCACGCCGAGCAGCACATTGCGCTGGGCCGCACCCTGGCGTTTCTTGCTGTGCATCGCGGCGACATGGCCGACCTCATGACCCAGCACGCCGGCCAGTTCGGCCTCGTCATTCATCAGCGCCATCAGCTGGCGGGTGACATAGACATAGCCGCCGGGGATCGCGAAGGCGTTGTTCACCGGCGAATTGAGCAGGGTGACGGTGAAGTCGCTGGTCGCGTTCGACATGCCCGACTGCACCGCGATATTCTGACCGACGCGGGTGACATAGGCCGCCTGCGCGCCGGTATATGCGCCGCCAAATTCCTGCATCAGTTGCGGATGCGCCTCGGCGCCCTGCGCCTTTTCCTTGGCGCTGATCGACGTCGCGGTCTTGATCGTCTTGACCTTGCTCTTGGCCTGCGCGGGCGAATCATACGCCATCGTGCCCAGCGTCATGCCCGCCACCGCGAGCGCCGCCGCACCCAGAAATCCGTGTCTGCCCATCGTCCCGATCCTTTTGCTATCGTTACCGCGAAGGCGCCAGTGTCGCGCCGATTGCCCTTGAATATCAAGTGCAAAACGCGAAGGCGGGTGTTTGTTCCGGCAATGGCGGATATTATCCCGGGGGTGTGGGGTTGGCGAGGCGGGTTCTGGGCAGCGTCCTGTGACAAGCGCAGGACAAACGGGGTTTTTGGGGGATGGGAATTTTAAGCTCCGTTCCTCCTTAGCTTGTCGAAGGACGCGAAGGAAAAGCCTGCGCTAGTGTGTGTCCGTTTCGGATCGGCGCAGGCTCATATGTCCGTTCGTCC
Source organism: Pseudomonadota bacterium (assembly GCA_041181445.1). Lineage (GTDB taxonomy): Bacteria > Pseudomonadota > Alphaproteobacteria > Sphingomonadales > Sphingomonadaceae > Sphingopyxis. The sequence continues at coordinate 3,899 of JBEGPL010000213.1, read as the reverse complement.
TGAGGAGAGATTGAAGCCGAAGGCTGAAAGCTCGTCTCGAAGGACTGATGCCATACGGGGCGGCGCAAAGTGGTTCGAGACAAGACTTCGCTGCGCTCAGTCTTTCCTCACCACGAACGGATGAGGGTTAATTCCGTAGAAAGCAGGCCGACTCTAACCCAACCGCCCCATCGCCAGAAACTTGTCCTCGCGGCTTTTCAGCACGGCGCCGCGGTCGAGCTTGGCGAGCGCGGTCAGTTCATTGGCGATCGCATCGCCCAGCGCGGCAATCGCGATTTCGGGCGCGCGGTGTGCCCCGCCGACGGGTTCGGGGACGATCCGGTCGATAATGTTCAGCGCCAGCAAATCCTTTGCCGTCATCTTCATCGCGGTCGCGGCGTCGGCGGCCTTTTCGGCGGTCCGCCACAGGATCGACGCGCACCCCTCGGGCGAGATCACCGAATAGACCGCATGTTCGAACATCAGCACCCGGTTCGCCGCTGCCAGTGCAATCGCCCCGCCCGACCCGCCTTCGCCGACAATCGCGGCGACCATCGGCACGCCCAGCGCCAGACATTGCTGCGTCGAACGCGCGATGGCTTCGGCCTGACCGCGCTCCTCCGCCTGCACGCCGGGAAAGGCCCCCGACGTATCGACCAGCGTCACCACGGGCAGGCCGAACTGGTCGGCCATCTGCATCAGGCGGATCGCCTTGCGATAGCCTTCGGGTTTACCCATGCCGAAATTGTGGCGGATTCGGCTGGCGGTATCGTCGCCCTTTTCGTGGCCGATAACCATGATTTTGCGCCCGCGAAAGCGCGCAAAACCGCCAAGAATTGCGTGATCATCGCCAAAGTTGCGGTCGCCCGCCAGCGGCAGATAATCGTCGAACAGCCCGGCGACGAAATGTTTGAAATGCGGCCGGTCGGGGTGGCGCGCGACCTGCGTCTTTTGCCACGGCGTCAGCTTGGCATAAATGTCGGCGAGCAATTTGCCCGACTTCGCCTCCAGCCGGGCGACATCGCTGTTGATGTCGAGTGCGCCGTCGTCGGACATGTCGCGCAATTCGGCGATCTGTTCGTCGAGCGCGGCGACCTGTTTTTCAAAATCAAGGAAGCTGACCATCGCGGCGGACTAGGACTTGGCGGCGGATTCGTCAACGTGCCGCGCGCCCGTTGCGCGCACATCCGCCGCCGCGCGCAGCGCCAGCGGATGGCGCGCGTTGACCAGCGCGATCAGGTGGCCCGCATCGACATGGGTATAGATTTCGGTCGTCGCGATGTCGGCATGGCCCAGCATCGATTGCAGCGCGCGCAGGTCGGCGCCGCCCGCCAGCAGATGCGTCGCAAAGGCGTGGCGCAGCACATGCGGGCTGATCCGTTCGGGCGCAATTCCCGCCTCGGCGGCGAGCGCGCGCACCATCTGGTACAGCCGGACGCGCGACAAATGGCTCTTGCCCGACGGAAACAGCCATGGCTGGTCGGGCGGCACCAACGCCAGCCAGTCGCGCGCCGCCGCGCGGGCCCGGTCGGACAGCGGCACCAGCCGTTCCTTGCCGCCCTTGCCGCGGATGATCAGGAACGGCCGGTCGGCGGCGATGGCGCGGCGCGGCAAGCCGACCAGTTCGCTGGCGCGCAGCCCCGACCCATAGAGGAGCTCGAACATCAACAGCAGCCGCAGGTCGGCGGCGCGGCGCCCGTGGGTGTCCAGCCGCATCGCCAGCGCCGCGAACAGCGCCTCGACATCGGCATGGCCCAGAATTTTGGGCAGCGCGCGCGGCACGCTGGGCCGGGCAATCGAATCGGCGGGGTCGTCGGCGCGCAACCTGTCGGCGACCAGAAAGCGATAAAATTGGCGCAGCGCCGACAATTTGCGTGCGGCACTCGACGCCGCCAGCGGCGCCCAATCTGCGACGAGCGCACGCAAGTTGGCCGTGGTCGCGGCGGCAAGCCCGTGCGGAAGCAACGCCGCCGCCTGCGCCAGATCACGGCCATAGGCGAGGCGGCTGTTCACCGCCGCGCCGCGTTCGGCGGCCATCATTTCCAGAAAGCGGTCGATCAGCGCGCGATCCGCATCGCGCACGTCCGCGTCGCCGGGGTCAGATGCGCGCAAGCGCTTCGGCGGCAATCATGCGCGCTTCCGACGCCAGCCCGACCTGTCGCAAGGCACGGGTGATATGATACATATGGTGCGGCGGCATTTTCGACCAGTCGCTGCCCTGCATCCCCACCGCCACCAGCAGCGCGACCGTGCCGGGTTCGCCGCGCGCCGCCGCCGCGTCGATGGCGCGGGTCCAGCGCGTCTTGACGGTCAGATCGAGCGACAGGTCGCCGCTGGCGCTGGCCAGCGTGTCGGCGTCGACCCGGCCCAGTCCGGCGAGCGCGGCGACCAGCAATTTGCTGCGGTGCTGGTCGATGCTGTCGTCGCCGCCCGCAAAACTGTCCAGACTGCCCGAATCGACGCCCGAGAGCGCGCGCGGCAGGCCGACCGCGAGCATGCCCCACGCGCGGCTGCCGACATCGACCGTCGGCACCCATGCCAGCGCATTGCGGTCATAACCGCCCGCCAGCATCGACGCGATCACCATGTCAAGGTCGTCGCCGCTCGCCGCCGATACGGGCAGCGCCGCCGCCGCCTGCGCCGTCAGCACGAGCGCCGCATAAGCCGTTTCGCCGCCGTCCGGCGCGCGCGTCCATATCGCCCGCATCGCGCCCAGCCGCGCCGCGCTGTCGCCCCCGGCAAAGGCCGTGCGCAGGTCGCTGGCCAATTCCTTTGTCGCCTCTGACGCCGTGTCGTCGTCGATGGCAGCGGACAGCAGGCTGACATAGGCGGCGTTCGACAAGACCCCGCGCGCGGCGGCAATCGGCGCAGCATCGACGCGGGCGTCGGTTGGTGTCATCGGCGCCAGCACCGCCCAGCCGCGCATATAGCCGGCCGCGTTCAGCCGCAGCGGCGCCGGAATCTCGGTCGCGGTCGCGGTCGCCAGCCCGAACCGCCAGCTCGACAAACGGTCGATGCCGTCCCATTCGATCTTGATCGAGCGCCGCCCGTTGATCGCCGCGCCGAGCACGCGTTCGGCCAGCCGCACGTCGATGTCGGGGACTTTCTTCGATCCGCGCACGCGGTCGATCTGCGAACCCGCGGGGCCGGGCGCGCCGGTCAGCGCCGAACACATGCCGCCTGCCAGTTCCCACGCCGGATTGTCGCTCTGCGTCCGGCCCATCGGCGCAAAGGGGCACAGTCCCGCCGGATCGGCGTTGGCGAGGTAGGTCTGGAGCGCGATCGCCAGCAATCTTTTGCTGGCGCGGTCATGGTCGACCGCCTGGACCAGCAGCCGCGCCGACGTCGATTCGCCCATGCGCAGCAACATCGCCGCGCGTTCGGCGACCAGGTCGGCGCCATTGATCGTCGGCGGCGTGTCGATGGCCGACATCAGCGTCCGGCGCAGCAATATCGACCCCCAGCGCGACGCCAGCGGCGTGCGCGTCTTGCGCATCAACGTCGCCAGATAATTCCCGCCGTTGGTCCCGAACGCATCGGGGGGCAGCCCGCCGGTTTCGGGCGTGAGCGGTCCGATGCGGGTGAGCAAGTGACGCGCGCCGGGCGGCAGATCGTATCGTAACTGGCCGGGTTCGCCGTCTTCGGCGTCTTCATCGTCGTCCTTGGCATCGGCACCGGCTCCGGCATCGGCACCGGCATCGGCGGGCGCGGCGCGTTCGGACGTGAAGCGCGGGCTGTCGCCGCCGTCGCCGGTTCCACCCGACGTCGCGCCGCCGCCGCCAGACTCGCCGCCGTCCGTGGCGCCGCCGCCGCGCGGTGCGGGCGTCGGGGTCGGCGATTTCGATGCCGGCTGATTGTTCGGGGCGGGGCCCTTTGCTGGCGGTGCCGGGTCGCCAAATCCTTCGGGCAGCAGCGATTCC
>JBEGPL010000212.1:0-3087 GCA_041181445.1 Pseudomonadota bacterium | reverse complement strand
ATTCAGCCGCACCGGCTTTGACGGCGCATAATGGCTGGCGAGCTGCCCCGGTGCGATCACCGCATCGCCGCCTGCATGCGCTGCGCTTGCCGCCGACAACCCCGTCGCCGCGCGCAACATTTCGTGCGTCACCGGCCCCGGACGCAGCACGTCGATCCGGTCGCCCGCAACCCGCACGATCGTCGATTCGATCCCTGCCGCGCACGCGCCATCGTCGATCACCATCGCGATCCGCCCGTCGAGGCTGGACAGCACATGCGCCGCAGTCGTCGGACTGATCCGGCCGCTGGCATTGGCCGATGGCGCGGCCAGCGGCACACCCGTCGCCGCCAGCAACGCGCGCATCGCGCGGTGCGCGGGCACGCGCAGCGCGATCGTGTCCAGCCCCGCCGTCGCGAGGCTCGCCGCCGGACAATCGGCAGTGCGCGGCACGACAATGGTCAGCGGGCCGGGCCAGAACGCCGCTGCCAGCGCGCGCTCGACCGGGCCAAACGCGCCCAGCGCCGCCGCCGCCGCCAGATCCGGCACATGCACGATCAGCGGATTGAACGCAGGCCGCCCTTTCGCCGCATAAATGGCCGCCACAGCATCGCCATTGGTGGCATCGGCGGCAAGCCCATAGACCGTCTCGGTCGGCACCGCGACCGGATGCCCCGCCCGCACCAGCGCCGCCGCGCGCGCAATGGCGGCATCGCCATAGGGGCGCACGTCGGTCACGCGATCATTTGAGCCTGCGGTCATGCCGCGCTATAGCGGCGCGCAAGGGCGCAAATCCAGCGCGAATAACAGGACGCTCCATGACCTATACGCCGCCGACCGCCGAACAGATTTTCGTGCTGACCCATGTTGCCGACATTGAACGTCTGGCGGCGCACCCGCGCTTTGCCGACGCCACCCCCGACATGGTCGATGCGATTGCCACCGGTATCGGCGAATTTGCCGCCGATGTTTATGCCCCGCTCAACCGCGTCGGCGACACACAGCCGCCGGTGTGGCGCGATGGCGCGGTCACCATGCCGCCCGGGTTCAAGGCGGCCTATGCGCAATTTGTCGACGCCGGGTGGGGCAGCATCGACGGACCGACGGCCTATGGCGGACAGGGCCTGCCGTTCAGCCTGGCGATGCTGGTGATCGAAGCGCTGGGCACCGCCGACATGGGGTTCACGCTGATCAGCATCCTGACCCCCGGGGCGATCCACGCGCTGATGGCGCATGGCAGCGACGATCAGCGCGCGCGCTGGCTGCCCAAACTCGTCTCTGGCGCGTGGAACGGCACGATGAACCTGACCGAGCCGCAAGCCGGCAGCGACGTCGGCGCGCTGCGCAGCACCGCCGAACCGGTGACCAGCGGCGGCCATGCGGGGCTTTACAAGATCCGCGGCCAGAAAATCTTCATCACCTTTGGCGAGCACGACCTGACCGACAATATCGTCCACCTCGTCCTCGCACGCACCCCCGGCGCGCCCGCGGGCACACGCGGCATCTCGCTGTTCCTGGTCCCCAAATACCGGATCGACGCCAACGGCGCGCCGACCATCGACAATGGTGTGCGGTGCGTGTCGATCGAGCATAAGCTGGGCATCCACGCCTCGCCGACCTGCGTCATGGCCTATGGCGACGACGGCGACTGCTATGGCGAACTGGTCGGCGGCGAAATGGGCGGGATGAAGGCGATGTTCACGATGATGAACAACGCGCGCATCGCCGTGGCGTGCCAGGGCATCCAGATCGCCGAGCGGGCGACACAGCAGGCGCAACGCTTTGCCGCCGACCGGGTGCAATCGGCGCGTGCCGGGTCGCCCGACAAGTCCGCAGTTGCCATCGACCAGCATCCCGATGTGCGCCGCATGTTGTGGCGGATGCGCGCACAGACAGAGGCCGCGCGCGCGCTGGTCTATTATGCCGCCTCGCGCGTCGATTTCGCCCACACCGGCGACGAAGATGCCGCGCTGCGCGCCGAAATCCTGATCCCGCTGGCCAAGGCGCACGCCACCGACATCGGTTGCGAAGTCGCCAGCATCGGCATCCAGGTCCATGGCGGCATGGGCTTTGTCGAGGAAACCGGCGCGGCGCAGCATTACCGCGACGCGCGCATCGCCCCGATTTACGAAGGGACCAACGGCATCCAGGCCGCCGATCTGGTCGGGCGCAAGCTGGGCATGGGTGGGGGAAGCGGTGGCGGCGGCGGCGTCATCGGGCTGATCGACGACATCGCGCGCGCCGCTGCCGACTGGCCCGCGCTCGCCGAACTGGCCGCCAGCACCCGCCATGTTGCTCAGCATTTTCTGGACGGCGCAAGCACCGAAGACCGGCTGGCGGGCAGCTATCCCTTCCTCACCATGTTGTCGGTCGCGACGTGCGGATGGTTGATGGCGCGGCAACATGCTGCGGCCGCCGCGCTGGGCGATGCGGGCGATGGCGACCCCACGTTTCTGGCGGCGAAAATGGCGTCGGCGCGCTTTTATCTGGACCAGATCGTGCCCGAGGCCACCGGCCTGCGCGCGGCGGCGCTGGCGGGCGGCAGTGCGCTGCCGCCGATCCCCAAAGTCGCATAAATCGGCGCTTGGTTAACGCGATGATAACCATGGGGGCCTAGGGCAAGACGGTTCAATCAGGAGCCGTGCGTCCGCATGACCGAGCCGTTAAACAAAATTGTCAGCCCGAAAATGCTGGCGTTTGCGCTGCTATTTGCGGTGCTCGCACAGGTCACGCAGCTCAGCCTGCCGATTGACCTGGTGATCAACACGGCGCGCATCGGGATGTTCGAACGCAAGGCCAGCGGCGACATCATCTTTGTCGGCGTCGATGACAAATCGCTGCAAGCTTCTGAAAATGGCAATTTTTCGCGCCGCGAACATGCAAAGTTGATCGACACGATCAACCAAGCCGGGGCCCGGCGGCTGTTCGTCGACTTCACCTATGTCAACAGCAAGGCCAACGGCGACCTGCAAATCGTCGCCGACGCGGTCAAGCGTATGGACGACCGGATCGTGCTGGCGACGCGGCCGTTCGATGACCCGGTGACGGGCGAATCGACCGATTTTGACCAGGACCCCATTTTTGGCAAGAAAGCGCAGTGGGGCAGCA
>JBEGPL010000211.1:0-4749 GCA_041181445.1 Pseudomonadota bacterium | reverse complement strand
GAAACCCGGCGGGATGCGGTGGGGCAGGTGGATCACCGCTTGCGGGGCACCGGTGAAATCATCGGCATTCAGGATATGGAGCGCGGTCGTGTCGGCCGCCTTGTCGATCACCAGCCCGATCAGCCAGCCATCGTCTTCCGCACCATCGTCGCTGCGCGGAACGAAAACAAATTCGCCGGGGAAGCAATCCGACCCGAAATCGCGGGCAATGGTCGCGCCGCGTTCCAGATCGTGGCGGAACAGCCGCGTTTCGGCGATTGTCATCTCGGTCGTCGCCGCCTTGGGCAGCGCGACGCTATAGACATAGCGATAGGGCTGCATGCTGCGCCGTTCGTCGTAACGCGGGAATTCCTGGTCATGGTCGTGGATGATGGTGCGTGTGGTTTTCCCCGCCACCGGATCAATCGTCCAGCGTTCAAGGCGCGAGGCCTGGCTGTCGGGGCCGCGCGTCGATTGGGCGAACATGCTGTCATGCGCGACAACGTCGACAACCACTTTGCCATCGCCGGTTTCAAAGGCATTGGCGGGGTGGAACACATAACAGGGTTCGACCGGCACCCAGACGATGTCCGCGCCCGCGCCGCCGCGCGGCAACAGCCCGACGCGCGCCGGATGGTCGGGGTTCCATTTATAGGGAAAGCGGAAACCCGACAGCAGCGTCTTCATCGAAAAGGTCACGGGCAGGTCGAACACCAGCACATAGTTACGGGTGATCGCGCAGTCATGGATCGACGGGCCATCGGCGACGGTGACCGGTTCTTCGCGGATGCAATGGCCGTCCTGATCGATGACGACGTGCCACACGCGGTCCATCGCATCGCCGCGATAGCAAATGGCGTGCGCCTGGCCCGTTTCGGGGTCCAGATGCGGATGCGCGGTGAACGCATTTTTCAGCGTGCCGTCAAAGCCATTGTGCGCGATCGTGTCGAGCGTGTCGGTCAGCTCGGTCGGCATCCCGCCGGCCTCGACAATCGCCCATGTTCGCCCGCCGAGGCCAACGACATTGGTGTTCGGCGAATCGAGCCCTTCGCGGCGCGGCCCGGGCGGGACCGGTTCGCCCAGTGCCTTGGCGACGTCGGCGCCGCGTACCCAGCGATTGCGGTACCACAGCGCCTTGCCATCTTCGATGCGCAGGCCATGGACCATGCCGTCGCCGCTGAACCAGTGATAGCTGGCCGGGTCGGGCGGGGTCACGGGATTGGGCCCATTGCGCAAATAGCGGCCCTTCAGCGCGGGCGGGATGGTGCCGGTGACGTGCAGCGCGTCTAGCGTCACTTCCTTTGTCATCGGCGTGTGGATGCCGTGCAGGTAGGGGTGATGATCGGCGGGCACCGGCAAGCGACCACGATTGAAATTGGCGACCGACGTGATCCCTTTTGTCACGACGCCGCGGATCGTCTTTTCCAAAACACTTGCCATCTGCTTGCTCCTGCCCGGCGACTGCGCTTGCATTATCGAGTCGCGATGTTTACAGTGATAACATGGCGAGCAAAGATAACAGTGTCAACATTAAAAATGGAGTGGCGGCAGCAGCGCGCTATCATCATGGCGATTTGCGCGCGGCGGCGCTGGCCTATGGGCTGACCGAACTGGCCAGCGCGCGCGACCCCGACCTGGGGCTGCGCGCACTGGCGCGCGCGATTGGCGTCAGCGCGACCGCGCTCTATCGCCATTTCCCCGACAAGGACGCGCTGCTTGATGCGCTGGCGGGCGCGGGGATGGCGCAGCTGGGTGCGTTGCAGGCGCGCGCCGCAGCGGCGGTCGGCGGCGGCCGCGACGGCTTTATGGAATCGGGCTTTGCCTATGTGCGCTTTGCGCGCGATAACCCCGCGCTGTTCCGGCTGACCTTTTCGCGCGCGGGACGGATGGCGCCGGGGGACGATGACCCGGCGGCGCTGGGGCAGGCACAGCGACTGCTTTACGAGGGCGTAGCGGCGATGATGCCCGGGGAAATCGCCCCCGCCAAGCGCGACGTGATGGCGCTTCACGCCTGGTCGCTTGTGCACGGGCTGGCGATGCTGATTCTGGACGGGCGGGTGGCGTGGGACGACGCAAAACTGCGACAGATTCTGGCGCTGACGTTTGACATGGGCGACTAGCGCCCCTATATCACGGCCATACCCCGACCGTTCGGGACGATCCCTGCCGTTGCGCAGCGGGGGTCACGGATGGAGCGGCCGGGGACGATCAGGCGTTGAAAGCTGCCGTTTTCCACTATGGAAGGCGAGCGGCTTTTTTGCGTCTGTGCGTCCGTTTCTAACTTTTCAGGCGAGAAGAATCACCCATGGCGACCAAGGCAAAAGCGGCAGCTCAAAAGCTGAACGCAAAGGCGAGCAAGCGTATCCGCAAATTGTTCGGGAACATCCACGAGGCCGTGGAAATGCCGAACCTGATCGAAGTCCAGCGCGAAAGCTATGAACAGTTTTTGCGCTCCGACGCGTCGATCGGTTATGTATCGGGGCTGGAAAAAACGCTGCGCAGCGTGTTCCCGATCCGCGATTTCGCCGGCACCGCCGAGCTGGATTTCGTCCATTACGAACTTGAGCCGCCGAAATATGATGTCGACGAATGTCGCCAGCGCGGGATTACCTATGCCGCGCCGATGAAGGTGACGCTGCGTCTGATCGTGTTCGAAGTCGACAGCGAAACCGAAACGCGCAGCGTGCTCGATATCAAGGAGCAGGATGTTTACATGGGCGACATGCCGCTCATGACCGAAAACGGCACCTTCTTTATCAACGGCACCGAACGCGTGATCGTCAGCCAGATGCACCGCTCGCCGGGTGTTCTGTTCGACCATGATCGCGGCAAGACCCACTCGTCGGGCAAATTCCTGTTCGCCGCGCGCGTCATCCCCTATCGCGGGTCGTGGCTGGACTTTGAATTCGACGCCAAGGACATCGTCAACGTCCGCATCGACCGCAAGCGCAAGCTGCCGGTGACGTCGCTGCTCTATGCGCTCGGCATGACGGGCGAGGAAATCCTCAACCATTTCTATGACCGGTTGATCTTTGAACGCGCCGAAAATGGCTGGAAAATTCCGTTCAACATCGAAAACTGGCGCGGTGCCAAGCCCGCTTATGACGTGATCGACGCCAAGACCGGCGAAGTCATTTTCCCGATGGCCCAGAAAATCACGCCGCGCATCGCCAACAAGGCGGCGAAGGACGGGTTGACCACATTGTTGATCCCGACCGAAGAAATCTTTGGCCGCTATTCGGCCTATGATCTGGTCAACGACGCCACCGGCGAAATCTATCTTGAGGCCGGCGACGAAGTGTCAGCCGAAAATCTGGAACGGCTGGACGCACACGGCGTCGACAAGCTGGTCCTGCTCGACATCGATCATAACAATACCGGTCCGTGGATCCGCAACACGCTGAAAGTCGACAAGGCCGAAGAGCGCGATCAGGCGCTGTCGGACATTTACCGCGTCATGCGCCCCGGCGAACCGCCGACGCGCGAAACCGCCGAAGCCTTGTTCGCGGGCCTGTTCTTTGATGGCGAACGCTATGACTTGTCGGCGGTCGGCCGCGTCAAGCTGAACATGCGTCTGGGCCTTGACGCCGACGACAGCGTCACCACGCTGCGCGCCGAAGATATTTTGGCCGTGGTCATGGAGCTCGTGAACCTGAAAGACGGCAAGGGCGAAATCGACGACATCGACAATCTGGGCAACCGCCGCGTCCGTTCGGTCGGCGAATTGCTGGAAAACCAGTATCGCGTCGGCCTGCTGCGCATGGAACGCGCGGTCAAGGAACGGATGAGCAGCGTCGACGTGTCGACGGTGATGCCGAACGACCTGATCAATGCCAAGCCCGCCGTCGCCGCTGTGCGCGAATTCTTTGGTTCGTCACAACTGTCGCAGTTCATGGATCAGACCAACCCGCTGTCCGAAGTGACGCACAAGCGCCGCGTGTCGGCGCTCGGGCCCGGCGGTCTGACGCGCGAACGTGCGGGCTTTGAAGTCCGCGACGTTCACCCGACGCATTATGGCCGCATCTGCCCGATTGAAACGCCCGAAGGGCCGAACATCGGCCTGATCAACAGCTTGGCGACCTTTGCCCGCGTCAACAAATATGGCTTCATCGAAACGCCGTACCGCAAAGTTGTCGATCACAAGGTGACGACCGACGTCGTCTATCTGTCCGCGATGGAAGAGCAAAAGCATACGGTCGCACAGGCCAACGCCGACCTGACCGACGACGGCAGCTTTGTCGAGGATCTGATCTCGGCGCGCGAAGCGGGCGAATTCCTGATGGCGCCGCGCGACACGATCACGCTGATGGACGTTTCGCCCAAGCAGCTGGTGTCGGTCGCCGCATCGCTGATTCCGTTCCTGGAAAATGATGACGCCAACCGCGCGCTGATGGGGTCGAACATGCAGCGTCAGGCGGTGCCGTTGCTCCGCGCTGAAGCGCCGCTGGTCGGGACCGGCATGGAAGCCACGGTGGCGCGCGATTCGGGCGCCGCGATTGCCGCCAAGCGCGGCGGGATCGTCGATCAGGTCGACGCCACGCGCATCGTCATCCGCGCGACCGATGGCACCGAAGCCGCCAAGTCGGGCGTCGACATCTATCGTCTGCAAAAATTCCAGCGGTCGAATCAGAATACCTGCATCAACCAGCGTCCGCTGGTGAAAGTGGGCGATGTGGTGGGCAGCGGCGAAATCATCGCCGACGGTCCGTCGACCGAATTGGGCGAATTGGCGCTGGGCAAGAATGTGCTGGTCGCGTTCATGCCGTGGAA
>JBEGPL010000210.1:0-5253 GCA_041181445.1 Pseudomonadota bacterium | reverse complement strand
CAGAACCAGCTGCGACAGCGCGATGGCCAGCGGCGACAAGCTGGGGTTGAACGCGGCATTCTCTGCATAAGCGCCGCTGACAATCCGCCCGCTGGCGGACCGCAACGCAACCCCGGAAAAGGTCGACGTATAGGGACTATACGCCATGTTGGCGGCGGCGAGCGCGGCGGCGGTCAGCATGTCGGGCGGCGGGGTAACCGTCAGGTCATGGTCTGCGGGGTCCATCAGCCCGCCCGTCTGGCCCAGGTCGGCGGGGCCAAAGGCGTGCGGCAGCAACAGCGCGAGCGATGCGGGGGCCGCGCCGGGCAGCGCGATCAGCAGCGACGCTGCGCTGGTCAGTTCGTGCAGGAACTGGCGGCAATAGCCGCACGGCGCGGCGGAAATGGCGATGGCGGACACGCCGGTTTCGCCGTGCATCCACGCATTGGCGATGGCCGCCTGTTCGGCGTGGAGCGTGAAGGCGAGCGCCGCGCCTGCAACCTCCAGATTGGCACCATAGTAAAGCGCACCGCTCGCCCCGACCACGACCGCGCCAACGCAATATCGCGAGATCGGCGGCGCGGCATATGCCGCTGCGAAAGGCAGAAACGTCAGCGCCAGATCGGGCAATGTCGACCCGGCCCGCTGCGCCAGAACGGCGGCATCGGCGGCCGTCACCATGCCGCAGACAGCGGGGTCATCCCGGGCCATGATCATCGTGCGCGGCCGCGAAACGGCCAGTCGGTGACGCCGCCCACCCACAGCGCCCACCAGATGATCAGCGGCTGCAACATCAGGCGCGGGCCGTGATAGCCCCAGTCCAGGTCGCGGCCGCCAATGACAATATCATTGAACGCATGGTTGAAGTTCGCGGGCCAGACGCACAGCGCATAAAGCGCCAGACCGGCCCCGGCAGCATAGCGAAGGCGCGGCAGCATCAGCCCCGCCGCCCCCGCAATCTCGACCACCCCCGTCCAGAACACGACGGCATCGGGCCATGGTACCCAATCGGGCGTGATCGCCACAAAGCCGCCCGGCGACCGGATATGCGCGACCCCGGCAAACGCATAGGCGAGCGCGAGCAGCCAGCGCAGCGCGGCGCGCGGGCGCGACGGCGGTGCGGGCGCGCGTTCCGCCATCATCGTTTGCGGACAAATTCAGCGCGCAGGACCAATCCTTTGATCCCGTCAAATCGACAGTCGATTTCCTGCGGATCGCCCGTCAGACGGATCGCCTTGATCACCGTCCCGACCTTCAACGTCTGACCCGCGCCCTTGACCGTCAGATCCTTGATCAGCGCCACGCTGTCGCCGTCGGCCAGGATATTGCCCACCGCATCACGGACCTCGACGATTGCCGCCGCGGCGGTGCGCGCCCGCGCGTCGGCGGCGGACAACCATTCGCCGCTCGCTTCGTCATAGACATAATCGTCGTCGTCGCCCGTCATCGCTTTCACCCTGTGCTGCTGTGCGTCCGGCTCTGCGCGTTCCGGCAACCGCGCGCAACCGCTTCAGGCGCCAATCGCGCCCAGCATGTCGTCGATCGACACGAATTTCTCGCGCGGGCTGTCGGCGCGCGCGGCCGCGACTTCGCGGGCATCAATCCGCTGCCAGTCGCGAAAGGTGACGGCCTGGGTCCCGCGCGATGCCAGCAGCGCATCCAGCCCGGGGCGGCCAGCCTTGCCCGAACCGGCGCCGATGTCCCCCAATATCATTTCGGCAATCCGCGCGCCGTCGGGCTTGTTCGTGCCGATGGTGCCCGAAGGACCGCGCCGCGCCCATCCGACGCAGTAAAGCCCGGGCAGGATCAAACCGTCCTGATTGGCAAAGCGGCCGCGACCATGTTCATAGGGGACACCGGGAATCGGCGGCGTCATATAACCGATGCAACTGATGATCAGCCCGGCGTCGATGACATAGGTTTCGCCGGTGCCGACCGAACGCAGGTCGGCGTCGAGCACGGTGCGTTCCACCACCATCCGCTGCGCCCGACCATCGCCTTCGATGGCGACCGGCATCGCGTAAAAATCGAAATCGATGGTCACCGGCTTGGCGACCGGATTGGCGGCAAAGCTGCGCAGATGAGTCACCGATTTGCGCATGCCGGGTTCGAGCATCGCGTCTTCGCCAATGTCGGGCAGGTCGGCGGGGTCAACCCGCGGGCTGGCGCGTTCCAGATGGCCCAGCTCGCCCAGTTCCTTGGGCGTCATCGCAATCTGGTGCGGGCCGCGCCGCCCGAGCAATTGAATATGCCGGACATGGCTGGCCGCCAGCGCCGCGCGCGCGTGCGCGACAATGTCGCTGCCGGCGAACTCGGCGGGCGTCTTGGCCAGGATGCGCGCGACGTCGAGCGCGACGTTGCCGTTGCCGATGATCGCGACGCTGCTCACGTCCAGCGGCGGACCCAGGTCGGCGTGGTCGGGGTGGCCGTTGTACCAGCCGACAAAGGCGGCGCTGCCGATCACTCCGGGCAAGTCATCGCCCGGGATACCGATGGCGCGGTCGTTGGGTGCGCCGGTGGCGAGCACGACGGCGTCATACAGGCCGAGCAGTTCGTCGATGCTGATATCTTCGCCGATGGCGACATTGCCGACAAAGCGGACATTGTCGGTCAGCGCGACGCCCTCATAACGGCGAGCGACCGCCTTGATCGATTGATGGTCAGGAGCAACGCCAGTCCGGATCAGGCCATAAGGGACGGGCAGGCGGTCGATGACGTCAACGGCGACGTCGGCGGCTTTCTGCAATGTCTCGGCGGTATAATATCCCGCAGGCCCCGATCCGACGACGGCGATGTGGCGCATCCGGCTTTGCCCTCCCGCTTGGCCCCGCTGACAGGGGTTTTTTGGCATTGTCGCCATGCTAGCGCCGAAACGGACGAGGGCAAGGGGCAAGGCGGCGGGTGGTTGCGGCGGCGGCTTGACTCGGCAAAGCGATCATCATATTCGCCCGCCGACATTCCCCGGTCGTCTAACGGTAAGACTACGGACTCTGACTCCGTCTATTGAGGTTCGAATCCTTACCGGGGAACCAATTTGAACGGACTGATCGGTCCGGGGCATTGGTTATTTGCCAATTACTGGCTCAAAGCACAGGTTGCGGAAATTTCGCCGCGTCGTTGAGCGCCGCGATGATTGCGTCCATGACGGCGCGGATGCGCGGCATGTGCCGCATGTCGCTGTGCACGCCCAGCCAGATGTCGCGGTTAAGGCTGGGCAGGTCGGGACGCAGTCGGACCAGGCCGGGCTCTTCGTCTGCCCGGAAACAGGCGATAGCCGCAATCCCCGCCCCTGATTTCGCGGCCCAGACCTGCACCTCGCGGCTGTTCGAACGAAAGGCGATATCGGCATCGGGGTAGTGCGCGGCCAGCCATTTGGCTTCGGGCAAATGCGCCTGATCGTCGAGCACGGTGATGAGCCGCGGTCGCGCCGCATCCGCCCATTGCGGACGCGCGTAAAGCCCCATCGCCAGCGTGCCGGCGCGACGCGCCACCACTTCATGCCCCTCAAAGCGTGACATGCGCAGCGCAATATCGGCCTCGCGCTTCGACAGGCTGAGCGTGCGGGTGTCGGGCACCAATTCAACGATGATGCCGGGATGTGCCTGTTGCAACGCGGCAAGCGCGGGGGCGACAATCCGTGCGGCGAGCGTATCGACGGTGGTCAGTCGCACCACGCCTTCCAGTGCCGCATCACGCCCGGTGATGGTGCGTGCGGCCGACAGCGCCTCGACCTCGATACGTTCGGCATTGCCGAGCACGCTTTCGCCCAGCGGGGTCAGCGCAAAGCCGCTCGGCAGACGCTGGAGCAGCCGCGCGCCGGAGCGCGCCTCCATTGCGGCCAGTCGGCGGCCCATGGTCGGCTGCGTCACCCCGAGTGCGCGCGCCGCCCCCGAAAGCGTGCCGTGCCGGGCAATGGCGAGAAAGGTGCGGAGGTCGTCCCAGTCCATGGCACGACTATACGAAAACGCATGGCTAGTAGTCAATCATCGCCAATGTCATACTTTGACGTTCGGCACTATCTCGGCTGCATCGAAGCAATTGGAGTATCGACAATGACACAGATGCATCGTTCCGCGCAGGGCATCGCCCTGCTTCGTATCGCCAGCGGCGGGTTTCTGCTGGCCCATGGCCTGATCAAGCTGTTGGTGTTTACCCCGGCCGGTACGGTTGGCTATTTTGAAAGCATCGGTTTTCCCGGCCTGCTCGCCTATCCGGTGATGGCGGGGGAAATCATCCTCGGGCTGGCGCTGATCCTTGGCTTCAAGACCCGCTGGGCGGCACTCGCAGCACTGCCGATCTTGCTCGGGTCGATCATTCCGCACGCGGGCAATGGCTTCCTGTTCTCCGGCGCGGGCGGCGGCTGGGAGTTTCCAGTCTTCTGGTCGATCATCCTGGTGGCCCAAGCGATGCTGGGCGGGGGCGCATGGGCGATCAGCGCTTCGCCGGACACGGCGGCGGCGTGATCCGATGATCCGTCCCATTTTCGTTTCACATGGCGCGCCGACGCTGCCGTTCGAGGACGTGGCTGCGCGCCACTTCCTGCGCGGCCTGGCGGCGACCATGCCCCGTCCACGCGCAATTCTTGCCGTTTCGGCGCACTGGGAAACGCGCGTGCCCACGGTCAATTCGGTCGCGTTCAACACGACGATTCACGATTTTTCGGGATTTCCCGCTGCGCTCTATCAGCTGACTTACCCCGCGCCGGGCGACCCGGCGCTGGCGGCGCGCGTGGTCGAACTTGTCGGCGATGCCGGTCTTGCGGCGTCGACCGACGGTGTGCGCGGGCTCGATCATGGCGCGTGGGTGCCGTTGATGCTGGCCTGGCCAGAGGCCGATATCCCGGTGGTACAGCTTTCGGTGCAGAGTCAACTTGGCCCCGGCCACCACCTCGAACTGGGCCGCGCGCTTGCGCCCTTGGCGCATGAAGATGTGCTGATTCTGGGAAGCGGCAGTTTCACCCACGATCTATCGAGCTGGCGCGGACAAAATGGCGCAGCCGAGCCTGATTGGGTGACCGGCTTTGCCGAATGGATGGACGCTGCACTGACCGAGGGGCGCACGTGCGACCTGCTCGCTTATCGCCGACTTGCACCCCACGCCGTGCGCAACCATCCGACTGAGGAGCATCTGTTGCCACTCTATGTCACGCTGGGTGCCGCTGGCCCTGACCTGACTGCCACACGCCTCCACGCCAGCAACACATACGGCGTCCTGCGCATGGATGCTTATACATTTGGCGGTTGACGCCAATTTCGCGCTATCTCAACCCTTCAG
>JBEGPL010000209.1:0-5374 GCA_041181445.1 Pseudomonadota bacterium | reverse complement strand
CATTGGCGGATACTGGTATCCGCGCGGCGGCATTCCCATCGACATTTTCTGGCAGTCGGGGCCGCCGCCCGCCGACCTGTGGGTGCCCGATCAGGGCGTCGCGGCGTATCGCGGGCGCGGCTGAGCCATGTCCGCATTTCATGATTTTGACATGATTGTCAGTTATACGCGAAACCATCATGGATTTTGAACCCGTCCCGCACGCCCACGCGATCGAAGTCGGTCCCGAAACGATCGATTTCATGGGCCATGTCAACAACGCCCATTACCTCAGCTGGGTGCAGGATGCCGTGCTGGCGCACTGGCGCAACCTGGCCCCGCCCGACGCCGTCGCGGCGCATATGTGGGTCGCGCTGAAGCATGAGATTACCTATCGCAAGCCCGCCTTTCTGAACGACGATGTCATCGCCACCGTCGTGCTGGAACGGATTCAGGGCGCGCGCGCCTTTTACGAAACGATCATCCGGCGCGGCGAAGATGTGCTGGCCGAGGTGAAATCAAGCTGGTGCTGCATCGACGCCGCCACGCTGCGCCCGGCGCGGATCGCCGCCGACATCGCGAACCATTTCTTTCCGGCGAAGGCGGCGGACGCCTAAGCCGCGATCAGCCGTGCCGGGATCAACCCGCGCAGCGCATTCCCCAGAAAAAATCCGTCGGCCAGGTCGGCGATGCGCAGATGTGATTCGACCGCGCGCCCCTGTTCGATCAGCTCGGCGCGGAGCACGCCCGCAAGCAGGCCCTGTTCCAGCGGCGGGGTGAGCAGCCGCCCGCCGCGTTCGACAAAGATATTGGTGAAGCTCCCCTCGGTGACGAAACCTTGCTCATCGGCAAAGACCACTTCGTCGGCGCCGGAACCCCGCCGCGCGGCATCGTAAAAGTCGCGGTCGCTGGTCTTGTGGCGCAGGCGAAAATCATGCGCCGCGACCGGCAATGGCATGGCGACAACGTTCAGCGGCAGGTGCGGCAGCGGCGGTATCGGCGCAGCTTCGATGCTCAACGCGCCGCCGCGCGCCAGCCGCATGCGGATGCGCGCCGCGTGTCGCAGCCGCAGCGCGACCGCCTGTAACTGGTTGCGCGCGTCGTGGCGGTTGAACGCAAATGCGAACAGGTCGGCGCTTGCCTTCATCCGCGCCAGATGGCCGTCGAGCCGCGCGACCCCCTCGACCGGGTCATACCGCATCGTTTCGATCAGGTCGAACGACCCCGCCGCCGCATCCAGAAACGCGCCCTTTGCCAATGATTCCTCCCATTCCGCCGCTGGATTGCTGTCGGCAACGATGCCCGACCCCAACCCCAAAGTGGCGCGAAACGGCCCCGCCTGCAAGCCGGACGTCGCGGGCGCGGGCATCACCAGCGTGCGGATGGCGACATTGAACGCCGCGTCGCCCGACGGTTCGATAAAGCCGATCGACCCGGTATAGAGCCCGCGCGGGTGCGCCTCCAGCGCCGCGATAATTGCCATCGCCCGGATTTTCGGCGCGCCGGTGATCGACCCGCAGGGAAATGCCGCGCGCAGCACGTCGATCGCAGTGACTCCGGGCGGCAGGGTGGCGGCGACGTCGGACACCATCTGGTGCACGGTGGGAAAGCTTTCGACGCGAAACAATTCGGGCACACGCACGCTGCCCGGCGTCGCAATCCGCGACAGATCGTTACGGATCAGATCGACGATCATCAGATTTTCGGCGCGTTGTTTGGGGTCGGCGACCAGGTCGGCGCGCGCCGCCGCGTCGGCGTCGGCATCGGCCAGCCGCCGCGCCGTGCCCTTCATCGGCCGCGCCATCACATCGTCGCCGCGCACCGAAAAAAAAAGTTCGGGCGACGCCGACAAGATCCAATGGTCGCCGGTCGACACCACCCCGCCATAGCCCGCAGCGCCGCTGCCGCGCAGCCGCGCATAGATGGCCAGCGGATGGCCGACCAGGTTGACCGCGACCTGAAACGTCAAATTCGCCTGATAAATGTCGCCCGCGCGGATATAATCCAGCACCTGGTCGAGCGCCGCCAGATAGGCACCGCGGCTGATCAGCGGTTTGGGAACGCCAATATGGGCGCCCGCCCCCGGTGGCAGCCACGCCGCCAGCGCAGTATCATCCAGCCGCCGAACCTCGTCAAAAATGCCGAACCAGCCAAGTGGGGGGGCGAGGGCGTCGGCGGCGACCGCCGCGCCCAGCACCGCCATCGCCGGGTCCAGCGCCGGGGCCGCATCATAGCTCAAAAAACCGGCAACATGCCGCCCCGCACGCTGTGCCGCCGCCAGTCGATCCAGCAGCGGCGCGACGTCGGCGACGCCGTGTGCCGTGTGCGTTTCGACCGGGTTGACATACAGCCGCGCCGCCACCGCCCCCGCCGCGCGGGCATCGTCGAGCAACACAAAAGGCGCGCCGTTCGCCATCGGCGGCGGGGTATCCGTCATGACGCGGCTTTGGGCGAACGTGCCTTCAACAGCGATTTATGTGTGCGTTCAACGCCCCGCCACGCAGCCAGAACCGACAGGCCGGGGTCGGCATGGCCCGACCGGCCAAGGGCATAGAGCTGGCCGTAAAACCAGAACTGCACGGCAAAACCGTCGATCGCGCGGACCATTTTGATCCGTTTCAGCGCGACCAGCCAGCGGGGCAGCAACGCCAGCTGCGTCTCATAACGCGGCAGTGCGGGGTGCCCTTCCAGCAAGCGGCGCGGCGCGTCGGTCAGCACGCACATCGGCCGACCGATGCCGATCATCGCCGCCGCGCCCGACGCCACCGCCGCCTCCATCGCGCCCAAGGTCCGGAACCCGCCGGTGACCAGCAACGGCACGCGCACCTGTTTTTGCATCGCGGCGGCAAAATCGACGAAATAGGCCTCGCGCGCCAGCGTCGAGGGCGCGACATGTTGCGCCGCTTCGGGCTCCAACCCCGCCATGCCGAGCAATTTGGGCTGCTCATAACTGCCGCCCGACAGTTCGATCAGGTCGATGCCGTCGTCCTGCAACCACTGGGCAACGCGCAGACTGTCGGCAAAGTCGAACCCGCCGCGTTGAAAGTCGGCGCTGTTCAACTTGACCGCCACGGGGAAGTCCGGCCCGACAGCCGCGCGCACCGCCGCGACCACGCGGCGCAGAAAGCGCGCGCGGTTTTCCAGACTGCCGCCATAATCGTCGGTGCGGACATTGGCGCGCGGGCTGAGGAAGGACGACAGGAGATAGCCGTGCGCGGCGTGGACCTGCACCCCGGTGAAACCGGCGTCGCGGCACACGCGCGCCGCCCGCGCGAAACGCGCCACCAGCCCATCGATTTCGGCGATGCTGAGCGCCACAGGCTCGCCAAACTGGCCGCCGGGCAGGCCGACCTTGATGGCCGACGGCGCCTTGGGATGCGGGTTGACCGGCCTTTGCGTCTGGCGCCCGGCGTGGCTGATTTGCGCCCAGAAATGATTGCCGCCGCGCGTCGCCGTTTTGGCCCACCACGCCAGCCGCGCCATCATGTCGGCGTCGGGTTCGGCATCGATCACGACATTGCCGGGACGTTCCAGATGGTCGCGGTCAATCTGCACATTGCCGCTGATCAACAGCCCCGCGCCGCCGTCCGACCACAGGCTATACAGCCGGTCGAGTGCCTCGGTCGGGCGACCGTCGGCGTCGGCGAGTCCCTCGGTCATCGCAGCCTTGGCGATCCGGTTCGGGATCACCGCGCCGCACGGCAGGGTCAACGGCTGGGCGAGCATCGAGCGCGCTGCCCGCGCGTTCACTTGAACAGGCTGCCCAATATCCCGCGCACAAGGCTCTGGCCGAGTTTGCCCGCGACCTGCCGTCCGATCGACGTTGCCGCCGACCGCGCCGCCGACTGGACCATCTTTTCGGTCATGCTGGGCTTCGCCGCCTCGCGCGCGGCGACTTTTTCCAGCCGCAGTTTTTCGCGTTCCTCGGCAACGCGCAGCTTTGCGTCTTCCTTGGCCTGCGCCGCTGCCAGTTTTGCCTCTTCGGCGTCGGCCTTTGCTTCCTCGGCAGCGGCCTGCGCCTGCACCGATTTCGCCGCGAGCAGTTCCTCGGCGCTTTCGCGGTCGACCGCCGTGTCATATTTGCCGTCGACCGGCGAAATTGAACGGATGATCGCGCGCTCCTTGGCGTCGAGCGGGCCGACACGCGAACCCGGCGACTTGATCAACGTGCGTTCGACCGGCGACGGTGCGCCGTCGGCCATCAACGTCGACACCAGCGCCTCGCCGACTTTCAATTGGGTAATCTCGGTCGCGACATCGACATTGGGGTTGGCGCGGAATGTTTCGGCGGCGGCCTTGACCGCCTTTTGGTCGCGCGGGGTAAAGGCGCGCAGCGCGTGCTGCACCCGGTTGCCGAGTTGGCCCGCGACATCCTCGGGTATGTCGATCGGGTTCTGGGTCACGAAATAGACGCCGACGCCCTTCGACCGGATCAGCCGGACGACCTGTTCAATCTTGTCAGTCAGCGCGGGCGGCGCGTCTTCGAACAGCAAATGCGCTTCGTCAAAGAAGAAGACGAGCTTGGGTTTGTCGGGGTCGCCGACTTCGGGCAGCGTCTCGAACATTTCGGACAACAGCCACAGCAGGAAAGTGGCGTAGAGTTTGGGGCTGGTCATCAATTTGTCGGCGGCCAAAATGTTGACATAGCCGCGGCCATTGTCGTCACAGCGGATCATGTCCATGATGTCGAGCGCGGGTTCGCCAAAGAAATTGGCGCCGCCCTGACTTTCCAGCGTCAGCAATTGCCGCTGGATCGAACCGACGCTGGGTTTGGTGACATTGCCATATTTGGTCGACAGTTCGTCGGCGTTTTCGCCGCACCACATCAGCATCGATTGCAGATCGCCCAAGTCGAGCAGCAGCAGACCCTGTTCATCGGCGACGCGAAAGGCGATGGCGAGCACGCCCTCCTGCACTTCGTTCAGGCCCATCAGCCGCGCGAGCAACGTGGGGCCCATTTCCGAAATCGTCGTGCGGATCGGGTGGCCTTGCGCGCCGAACAGGTCCCAGAAAATCACCGGATTGTCGGCATAGGCCCAGTCCGTCTGGCCGATGTCGGCGGCGCGCTTGGCGAAAATCTCGTGCATCTTGGATGTCGGGCTGCCCGCCATCGCCATGCCCGCCAGATCGCCCTTCACATCGGCCATGAACACCGGCACGCCGACCGCCGAAAATCCTTCGGCCAGTCCCTGCAGCGTCACCGTTTTGCCGGTGCCGGTCGCCCCCGCGATCAACCCGTGACGATTGGCCCGTTTCAGCACGAGCACCTGCCGCGCGCCATCCGCCGCGCCGCCGCCGCCAAGGCCAATGAAAAGCTCGGTCGCGTCGCTCACACTCAATCTCCGTCCACCAAAAGTCAGGCGGCGACCCTAGGTCATAAACGCATAAATACCAA
>JBEGPL010000208.1:0-4504 GCA_041181445.1 Pseudomonadota bacterium | reverse complement strand
GCCGCCGGTTGCGCCCGAAGAGGTTGCGCCCGAAGACGTCGCCCCCGAGGACCCGCTGCTGCTGCCGCCCGACGACGAGCTGCTGCCGCCCGACGACCCACCCGAAGACGACGAGCCGCCGCTGGCGCCCGACGATCCGCCGGTGCTGCCGCCAAAGCTGGACGAGCCACCCGAAGACGAGCTGCTGCTCGACGACGAAGAGGAAGAGCTGGACGAAGAGGACGAACCGCCCGAGCTGCCGCCCGAAGATCCGCCGCTGCTGCCGCCTGAGGACCCGCCGCTGCTGCCGCCTGAGCTTGCGCCCGAAGACCCGCCATAGCTGCTGGAGCCGCCCGGCTTGCCGCTGGAACCGCCATCATGGCCGCCGCTGCTGCCACCCGGCTTGCCGCTGGAACCGCCCGACGCGCCTGACGAACCGCCGCTGGACGACGAAGACGAAGACGACGAACTGCTGCTCGACGAAGAGCTGCTGCTGGACGACGAGGAGCTGACGTTGCCCGAAGACGAACTGACGTTGCCCGATGAGCTGCTGACGTTGCCCGACGATGTCGAAACCCCGCCGGTTGACGTCGAGACACCGCCGGTCGAAGTCGAAACCCCGCCGGTTGACGTCGAGACACCGCCGGTTGACGTCGAAACGCCGCCGGTCGAGGTCGAGATGCCGCCGGTGGAGATGCCGCCGGTCGATGTCGATGTCGAAACGCCGCCGGTCGAAATGCCGCCCGAACTGGTCGAGGTGCTGCCGCCCGACGATGACGTGCTGCCACCCGAACTGGTCGAGGTGATCACGATGCTGCCGCTGCTGCCGCCGCCGCTGCTGCCACCAAAGAAGCCGCCAAAGAAACCGCCGCCGCCGCCGAAACCGCCGCCAAAGCCGCCGCCGATGACAATCGGCGCGCCGCCGCTGCTGCCGCCTTCAAATCCGGCGCGCTGCGGCGGGAAGGGGGCATAGGGGATTGGGGGCAGGGGGATGGTCTGGGTGACGACCATCGGGGCGCCGCCGCCGACGGCGCGGGTCACAAACTTTTTGGTGGTGACCACGCGGCGCACACGCTTGCTGCGTTTCGGCGCTGCCTTGTGCACATAACGGCTGTGCACCTTCTTTGCCTTGGACGGCTTCGCCTTATAGACGTGGGCCGCAGCCGGAACATCGGCGATGTGCATTGCACCCCCGCCGACCAAAGCGCCGCCGCAGGTGCAGGCGCATAATTTTGCAAGTGCCATTCGGACAGACATAAGCGGCTCTTTCTCTTTCCCTGTTGGGTCCTGTTGCGACCGGGTTGGAAACATGTCCCCCCGTGCCAGATCAAATCCCGTAACCGCAAAAGGCCAAAGCTTCGTGAATGGCGCAATGATGTTAACTGTGATTTTATGCCCCAAGCTGAGAAATTTAGGGCAATTGCAATGACTCAGACGCCTGCTGTCCCAATTCAGCACGCAATCGGCGCCAGTTTTGCCGAAAGGTTAACGGCGTGGCCAACGATCGTCGTCTGCATCGCCCGAACGCGGCGCCATCGGACGGCACAGAATCCCCCTGCCATTCAGTTCCGGTCAAGGCCGCTTGTGCTGTGGTCGGCGGCTGGCTATAGGCCGCGCCGAGACGCGTGGTCGAACCGCATTCCGAAGCGCGAACATGCTTGATTCGCAGCATCGTGTGGCGGCGCGACGGACAAGAAAGGAGCGGCATTTTTATGCCATCGACGGGTACGGATGCTCTCGAACAAGCGCGGTTGGCGCTCGAAACCGACTATCGACCCAGCGATTCCGAAGACTTTATGTGTGCGCGTCAGTTGGAGTATTTCCGCCGCCTGCTCGAAGCGTGGAAGCGTTCATTGCTTGCCGAAAGCGAGACGACGCTCGCCCATTTGCAGGATCAACCGCTGCGCGAACCCGACCTGGCCGACCGCGCATCCAGCGAGACCGACTGGGCGATCGAATTGCGCACGCGCGACCGCCAACGCAAGCTGATTGCAAAGATCAACGCTGCGCTGCGTCGTATTGACGAGGGCGAATATGGCTATTGCGCGGTGACCGGCGAGCCGATTTCGCTCGCGCGGCTGCAAGCGCGGCCGATTGCGACAATGACGCTGGAGGCGCAGGAACGCCACGAGCGCAACGAGCGTATTTCGCGCGACGATTGATTTGTCGGTCGGCGCGCGCACTTTTGCGTCGGTTTTACCATATGGAAACCGCTTTGCATTATGCCATGGATGACCACTCCAGCGCATGAGCGAAAACCATGGACGATCAAGGCATTAACGGATTCGAAGGCGAGGCGCAGGACGCCGCGCGGCATCAATCGCGCGACAGTTTGTTCATGCAGGCGAGCCTGTGGGTTCAAGGCGCGCCGGCGCCGGTGACTGTGCGTATTCGCAATTTGTCGCCGGGCGGGCTGCTCGCCGAAACCAGCGTCGCCGTCGTCGACGGGCTGGCGGTCAATGTCGAATTGAAAAATGTCGGCCCGGTCAGCGGCAAGATCGTGTGGACCGCGCCGGGGCGTTTCGGCGTTGCGTTCGACCGGCCGGTCGACCCCTTTGCCGTGCGCCGCCGGGTCGTGGCCGACGCCGATGTGCCACCGACGCTGTCCGGGTTGAGCCGTCTGGGCGGACGGTCGAGCCTGCGGATCAAATAATCCTGTCACCCGCGCGGGCATCGCGCACGCGTCACAAGAATTGCGCACGCGTGACAAAAAAGGGGCCCCGCGGCGTGACGCTGCGGAGCCCCTCTTGATGTTCGCAGTTGCCCGGTGTCAGGCGTCGTCGTCGCCATCGGCAACGACCGGGGCCGCCGCGTCGAGTTCGGCGATGGCTTCGGCCTGCACTTCGGCAAATTCCTCCGCCGATGCGGCGGCTTCGGCCTGGTCATCGTCAAACATGGCAGAGATCACGTCGATCCCGGCCATTTGCATGTCGGCTTCCTCGGGCGAGCGGGCGACGTTGACGCCCACGGTCACCACGACTTCGGGGTGCAGTGACACGCGCACGTCGACCAGTCCCAGCGCCTTGATCGGGCGATCCAGCACGACCATCGCTTTGGTCACATGGGTCGCACCGTCGGCGACCAGCGCCTCGACAATGTCGCGCACCGACACCGAACCATAAAGCTGGCCAGTGTTCGACGCCTGACGGATCAGGATGACCTGTTTGCCGTCGACGTCGCCCGCCTTTGACTGGGCATCGGCGCGCCGTTCGGCGTTGTCCGATTCAATCTTGGCGCGGTTGGCCTCAAACAATTTGCGGTTGGTGTCGTTCGCGCGCAGCGCCTTGTTGTTGGGCAACAGGAAATTGCGGGCAAACCCGTTCTTGACCGACACGACATCGCCGATGCCGCCCAGTTTCTCGATCCGTTCGAGCAGAATGACTTCCATCGTCCGCGCTCCTTATTTCACGACATAGGGCAGCAGGCCGATGTGGCGCGCGCGCTTGATCGCACGGGCCAGCTCGCGCTGTTTTTTGGTGGATACGGCGGTGATCCGCGACGGGACAATCTTGCCGCGTTCGGACAGATAGCCCGACAACAGCCGGATATCTTTATAATCAATGACCGGTGCGTCCTTGGCCGAAAAGGGGCAGGTCTTGCGGCGACGGAAAAATGGACGTGCCATGGTTATGCTCCCTTATTCTTCGCCATCGCGGTCGCGGCGGCGGCTGCTGCTGCGTTCCTGCTTGCGCATCATGACCGACGGGCCTTTTTCCAGCTCGTCGACGCGGATGGTGATCCAGCGGATGATATCTTCGCTGATCGCGGCCTGACGCTCCAGTTCGGCGACGGCGGCCCCGGGGCCTTCCATGCCGAGCATGACAAAGTGCGCCTTGCGGTTCTTGGCGATTTTATAGGTGAGTTGTTTCAGGCCCCAGGTTTCGGTCTTGATGACCTTGCCTTCAAATCCCTCGACAATCTTTGCGGCCCCTTCGGCCAGCGCGTCCACTTGTGTCTGTGACAGGTCCTGACGCGCGAGAAATACATGCTCATAGGATGGCATGGTTCGTCGCTTTCTTGTTTTGGCCGATTGCTGAACCTGCGCGGATCGCAGGTCCCCTCCGGCTGTCGTCGTGGCAAAACGGGCAAGCCCGCCGCACCAATAAATATGGGGGCAAAGACGCGAGTCCTGACCCCAGCGGCGCGCCTATGGCGGAAAGGGGCGCGGAAATCAAGCGGGGATGTGGGGTGGGGCATCGATCGCAATTTAGGGGTTTGCGCGCCTGTCACCGTAATTCCACCGCAATTTCCACGGGGCAAACAGCGCGTCGACAATTGGCGACGTGTCGCGACAATTCGCCGAAGTCCCGTGTCTCCGGAGTCCGCCGCTTTCCTATCCGTAACAAATTGATAAACAACCATTCTGTAGAGGGGGCTTTTTTTGGCTTTTTCGACTATTGTCCGGATTTTGACAGAAAATGTAAGAAAATCATAGAGAAAGATTGCGACAAGAAGAATCTCTCGCGTGACCATGACTGACACTTGACTTAAATTTGAGCTTTTCGCTAAATCGACCTTCCAGCAA
>JBEGPL010000207.1:0-4218 GCA_041181445.1 Pseudomonadota bacterium | reverse complement strand
GACCCTGTGGAAGCGATCAAGTTTCGCATGGAACAGCAGGGCATGACCCGCAAAGACCTTGAGGACATCATCGGCACTCGCACCCGCATTGCCGAAGTGCTGAACCGCAAGCGCAGCCTGTCCATCGGCATGATTCGCCGTTTGCATGACCAGCTCGGTATTTCCGCAGAGATTTTGATCCAGCCATCGCGCAAAGTGGCTGCATGATCAGCGCTGAAATTTCACCTGATCTCGACTCGGTGTCGATGGACGACCAAAGCACGGCAAGGGCCGAAAGCTTGCGATGGCATGACCGGGCCGATGGAAAAGCTGGATGACCTTGTCGCCAATCTTCCAGAAAAGCGATTGCTCAATCCGGCGAGGTTTGCATCACGGGATCAAAGAGCAATCTGCTCCATGCCCTCGCCGCCGCAGCGGGGACTGGAACAAAGCTTGGCGCAGTGCCTAGCTTTGTTCCGAAGTGGTGCACCCGGCGGGATTCGAACCCACGGCCCCCAGATTAGGAATCTGATGCTCTATCCGGCTGAGCTACGGGTGCTTCAGGCCCGCATGTAAGTCGCGCACCGCGCCGCGTCAAACCCGCGCGGCAAATGCCGCCGCCGCGCCGAACAGGCCCGGTTCGGGGTGGGTGATCAGCTTGACCGGCATAGCGGCCATCATCGCTTCGAACCGCCCCTTGGCGGTGAACCGCTGGGCAAAGCCCGATTGCACCAGCAAGTCCTTGATCCGGTAGCCCAGCCCGCCCGCGATCACGGCGGCCTTGGCGCCGTGCGTCAGTGCATAATCGCCCGCAACCGCGCCCAGGCTGAGGCAGAAGCGGTCGAGCGCGGCGGTGGCCAGACTGTCGCTGCCGTCAAGCGCGCGCGCCCACACCGCCTTGTCATCCAGACTTTCATGGGGGCGCCCCTCGATCGACGCGAGCGCGTCATAAATGCCGACGATGCCCGGACCGGACACAATCCGTTCGACCGATACGCGGGTAAATTGGCGGCGCAGCCGGGCGAGAATCGCGTCCTCGATGGCGTCGAGCGGGGCAAAGTCGACATGGCCGCCCTCGCTGGCGATGACGTGGGCGTGCCCGCCCGTGCGAAATAGACACGCGACGCCCAGTCCGGTTCCCGGCCCAACGACGGTGATCACGCCGTCGTCGGGCAGCGGCACGTCGGGCCCGCACAGGTGGATCAGATGCCCCGCCCCGACCGCACCGACCGCGTGCGCAACCGCCGCGAAATCGTTGATCAGGATATGTTCGTCGAGCCCCAGCCGTTCGTTGATCAGCGCCGGGCGGATGATCCACGGATTGTTGGTGAATTTCAGCAAGTCGCCCGCGATCGGTGTCGCCACCGCAATCGCCGCCCGCCGCGGCAGCGGTCGCCCCGCCATCGCCCCGAAATGTTCCCACGCGGTCTGGAAACTGGCGTGCTCGGCGGTTTTCAACGTCACCGGATCGGACAGGCTGACGACGCCGCCGCCGCCCACATCGGCAAAGGCAAAACGCGCATGCGTGCCGCCGATGTCGACCGTCACAATTTCTGTCATGCGCACCCGCTCCCCGTCATTGTGCCTGTCAGCATCGACCGAATAGCCAGAATGCCGGTTGCTGTCACCGCAGCATTCGTGTGCACGGACATGCGACCCTTTTTTGCCGCAGGTGCAGGTGCCGTTAACCATATGCTGCGCCAAAACTGTCGGGTAATTTTCCATTAACCACGCGCATTAACCACCCAGATTGGCCCACGCCGTAGCTGGCATGACCATTGCATTCCTTTTTCATCAACCAGATTTGACAACAAGGAATGTGGATCATGATGAAGCGTATGATGATGACGCTCGCGGCCCTGACCGCCGTTACCGCCGCACCGGCCCACGCCGATGTGATCAGCCTGAACAGCGGCAGCGTTGGTCAGTCCTTTACCATCGATTATAATGGATACACGGGATCGGGCGAAATCGCCGGGCTGACCGGTTCGACGACGTTGACGCTGACGGC
Source organism: Pseudomonadota bacterium (assembly GCA_041181445.1). Lineage (GTDB taxonomy): Bacteria > Pseudomonadota > Alphaproteobacteria > Sphingomonadales > Sphingomonadaceae > Sphingopyxis. The sequence goes on along the minus strand of JBEGPL010000207.1, from coordinate 2,228 downwards.
AACGACCGCGAACAGCTATACGTTCAGCTATACCGCGAACAACACATCGAGCGCGCCGATCACCGATTCGCGTATTTCCGGCTTTGGTTTCGATGTTGATCCGACCATTTCGGGTGCGACTTCGACCGGCACATTCAGCACGACCGCGCTTTCCGCGAACGTGCCGAACGTCGGCACCGTCGATGTCTGTTTCAAGAGCGGCGGCGGCACCAACAGCTGCGCGGGCGGCGGCGGCGGCGGCGTTTCGATCGGCGACAACGGCTCTGGCACGCTGACCCTCAGCTTTGCGGCGGCGGCCACGTCGATTTCGCTCAGCGATTTCTTTGTCCGGTATCAGTCGATTGCGGGCGCCGGCGCCATCACGTCAGCCGTTGGCACCGGAACAATCACCGGCAGCAGCGGCGGCACCACGTCGACCAGCACCGGCGGCACACAGGTTCCCGAACCCGGCATGCTCGGTCTGTTCGGTCTGGGTCTGCTGGGTCTTGGCCTGGCCCAGCGCCGGCGCCGGACGCTGGCGGCCTGAACGTCGCGCACGCAACGCATATCATGGAAAAGGGGGTCGGCTTTCCGGCCCCTTTTTTGTTGGGATTGCGGCCGTGATCGTTGCGCGCGCTAGCCGCCGCGCGCTTCGGTCAGATGCTGGCGGATGGTGGCGTTGCCCGGGGCCGCCGCTGCCGCTTTTTCGAGCAACGCCCGGGCCTTCGCCTTGTCACCGCCCGATTTGAACAGCACCCAGCCATAGCTGTCGAGCACCGACGCGTCGGTGGGCGCCGCCTTTGCGGCACGCGCCAGCAATGCCAGCGCACGGTCGTGGTTGCCCAGTTTGAAATGGGCCCAGCCAAGATTGTTGAGCACCAGCACATTGGGCTTGTCGCCAGTCTCGGCCATCAAATCATCATAAATGCGCACGGCGCCGCGCCAATCCTGGCGCTGCATGGCCGTGTCGGCCTCGCCCAGCTTGCCCGCAATGCGTTCGGGTGAGGGAAAGGTCGCGCGCAGCGCAAAGCGCGCCGCATCGGCGTCACCCGCCGCCTTGGCATATTTCGCCATCGCGGCGACATAGTCGCGCGGCGCGTCGGCGCGCGCGGCAACGGGACGAAGCGCGGCCGCCGCGCGCACCGCATCGCCATTTTCAAACAAGGCGCGCGCCAGCATCAACCGCGCGGGCGCATTGCCCGGGTCGACGGCGATCAGGCGTGAAAGTTCGCTGATCGCGGTATCGCGGTTTCCCAAAGCAAGGGCAATTTCACCCGCGAGCATTTGCAAGGCGGGGCTGTCGGCCATCACTTTGCGCGTCGCGAGCAGTTCGGCCTGGGCCGCCCGCGCGTCGCCGTTCATCAGTGCAAGACGCGCCTTCATGGCACCAAGTGCCGCGCTTTGCGGGGCCAGCGCCGCCAAGGAATCGACGGTTTTGGCATAGGCTGCGCGGTCTTTGAGCACGGCCTGGACTTCGCCCTTGGCCACGAGCGGCGCCATGCTCAACGGATTGCGTTTTGCCGCGCGGTCGAACCAGGTGATCGATGCGGTCATGTTGCCCAGCCGCGCCTGCAATTCACCATTGACCATAAGGGCATCGAAATCGTCCGCGTCCGCCTTTGCTGCGGCGGCGGCCAGCGCCATCCCCTTGCCCATATCGCCGTCGATCAGGGCAAGCCGCGCGCGCGTCGCCAGCAAGGGCGCATCATCCGGAAAGCGGGTGACCGCGGCGTCGAGTTTCACCCGGCCATCGGCGGGCACGCCCGTTCGGATCGTGCACAGGGCATCCACCCGCACGACGACGGCATTGTCGGCGTGGGCCGCCGTCAGATCGTCGACCTTGTCGCAGCGGTCCTGCAACAACAGCGATTCGGCCCGTTCGCCCGGATCGACTTTGCGACCCGCCTTTTCCAGCAGGTCAAGGCTATGTTCGGCGCCGACGCCGTCGCCGCTGGCGATCTGGATTTTTGTCATCAGCGCGAGCGCGCCGACATTGGCCGGCTGCGCAGCCAGCAGATTCATGAGTTCGACCCGCGCGGTCCGCAAATCGCCCTGCGCAAAATGTGACTCGGCCTGTGCAAGCGATGCCGGCGTCGTGCCCTGACATGCTGCCAGCACCGCGCAGGCCGCCGAAATCAACAAGATGTTGCGCATGGAATGACCCCGACCGTTGAGCTTCATCCGCCCGTCAATAAGGTCAAACCCTCGCCAGCCGGTTAATTCGGGGCTTTGTCCGTTTTCAACGCGTC
>JBEGPL010000206.1:0-2534 GCA_041181445.1 Pseudomonadota bacterium | reverse complement strand
GATTATGCCTATATCACCGCCGCCGCCGGGCTGGTGGTGGTGCGCCTGTCAGACCCGGTCCCTGCCGATGCCGGGGCGGACTATGATTATGCGAAGCTCAACCCGGTCGTGACGGCCGTGCTGCCGCTGACCGATGCGCGCGCCAGCGCGGTGCAGTTCCGTTACCTGTGGGTCACCGACGCCGACGGCGTGAAATTGTTCGACGTCAGCAATATGGCGGTGCCGGTGCCGGTGCCGTCGGGCACGGTGCCGCTGGCCAATGCGCAGCGTATCTATCTGGCGCGCACGTACATGTATGTCGCGGCGAAACAGGACGGGCTGGTGATCGTCAACGTCACCCGTCCGGCCAGCCCGGCGATTTACCAGCGCGTCACGCTGACCCCCGACACGCCCGGCGGGATGATGGACGATGCCGAGGATGTCATCGTCGCGTCGACCAACGCGTCGCTGTTTGCTTATGTCGCCGACGGCCGCAACGGGATGAAGATATTGCAACTGACCAGCCCCGACAGCCAGCCCAACTTCTATGGCTTTTCGCCCAAACCGATGCCCGCACTGATCGCCTGGGCACGGACACCCTCACCCGCGCGCGCGCTGTCCAAAGGGCTCGACCGCGACCGCGCGGTCGATGAAAGCGGCGGGCAGGTCGCGGTGTTCGGCCGGCTGGGCTCGCGCCCCTTCACCCGCAGCGAGATGGAAGCGCTGTTCCTGAACAAATCGGGCCTGCTCTACAAAGTCAGCGACACGCCCGATATGGACGCGTGGCGGTAGCGTTCGTCGGCTTTGATCTGATCGATCCCGGCCAGAAAGCCGCCAGAGCGTGATGCGGAGAGGCTGAGCGCAGCGCAGTCCGGTCTCGAACCGCCCTGAACCACTTCTCGGTCCTTCGAGACGGGCTTTCCGCCTTCGGCTTCAAGCCCTCGTCAGGACGAACGGATTCTGTGAGTGCGCTGGCCCGAATCGCGCATCGACTAAGCCGCCCGCGCCGCTGTGCCGCCCGGCGGTGCGACGACGCGTTCGGCCTGAACCACCGCATCGGACGCGCGCAGCGCCGACAATATCCGCATCAGATGGTGCAGGTCGCGCACCTCGGCAGTCAGATCATAGGTATGAAATTCGCCCTCGCGGCTGCTGAGCCGCAGATTGGTGATATTCGCCTTTTGCGCCGCCAAAATCCCCGACATTTCGGCGAGCATGCCGGGTTCATTGTGGACGACGACGATCAACCGGGCGTTGCCGCCCTCGCTGTCTTCCTGCCAGCGCAGGTCGATCCAGTCGGCGTCGATGCCGTCGGCGAGCGCGGGGCAGTCGATGGTGTGGACCTCGATGCCGACATCGGGCCGCGACAGGCCGACGATGCGGTCGCCGGGCACCGGCGCGCAACATTCGGCCAGCCGGAATGCGACGCCGGGGGTCAGCCCGGCGATCGACACCGCCGCCCCCTGTTGCAACGTGCTGCTCTTGACCTTTTTGTCGGAACTGATCCCGGGGACCAGCGCCTCCATCACGTCGACATCGCGCAACCGTCGCCGCGCAATGTCGACATAGAGCGCATTATCATCCTCGCGCTTCAGCCGTTCGCGCGCGATGCGCCGTGCCTTTTCGCCGACCCGGCCGGGCAAGCGCGCGACGATTTCCTCGTACAGCTTGCGCCCGAGCACGATCAGCTCGTCGCGTTCCTTTGACCTGACATGGCGGCGGATGGCGGCGCGCGCCTTGCCGGTCATCGCATAGCCGAGCCACGCGGGCTGCGGCACTTGCTTGTCCGACACCAAAATCTCGACCGTGTCGCCGTTCTGCAATTGGGTGCGCAGCGGCACCAGCCGCCCGTTGACCTTTGCCCCGACCGTCCGGTCGCCCAGCCGCGTGTGGACCGAATAGGCGAAGTCGACCGGCGACGCGCCCTTGGGCAATTGGTGCAGCGCGCCCTTTGGCGTGAACGCAAAGATGCGGTCCTGATACATCGCCATGCGCGTGTTTTCGAGCAGCTCGTCAGGGTCGTGCGTCTGTTCGAGAATTTCGATAAGGTCACGAATCCACCCCGCCTGCCCGTCGGGGCGCTGGCCGTTCTGTTTATAGGCCCAGTGGGCCGCCAGCCCGAATTCGCTCTGCATATGCATCGATTGCGATCGGATCTGGATTTCGATCCGCATATTCTGGTTATGCATGATCGTCGTGTGCAGCGAACGATATCCGTTGCGTTTGGGGGTGGAGACATAATCCTTGAACCGCCCGGGCACCATTTTCCAGCGGCGGTGGAGCAGGCCCAGCGCGGCGTAGCAGTCGGCATCGGTCGGGGTGATGATGCGAAATGCGATGATGTCGGTCACCTGTTCAAAACTGACATGGCGTTCCTGCATCTTGCGCCAGATGGAATAGGGATGTTTTTCGCGGCCCGACACGTCGGCGTCGATGCCCGCGCCGTGGAGCAATTCGCGAAATTCGCGGGTAATCTGCGACACCTGATCGCGGCCACCCTTGCTCAGCTTGTCGAGCCGACCGGTGATAGTGTCATAGGCCTCCGTTTCAAGCTC
>JBEGPL010000205.1:0-6535 GCA_041181445.1 Pseudomonadota bacterium | reverse complement strand
AATCCATGCCGCCAGCTTGACGTGTTTCAAAGCGGGTTGATGCACGCTGTGCTCGACACCGCACCCGACGGATCGCTGATCCACTTAGCGGGCGTGATGGCAGTGGTCGAACAAGGCGGCGACATCGCGCGCGGTGACCGGATCGCAATTACCCTGCCCGCGCAGCCATGGGACAGGCTGGAGCCGGTCTAGCGGTTCAGCGGAATACCCAAAAACCCCGGCATCGGTCCGTTCCAACCGTCATCGGGTTCATTGTCTTGCTGGCGTGGCGGCGCTTTGCGCGGCGCAGGTTTTTCCGTGACAGCAGGGGGCCGGGCTTCGCGCGCGGGTCGTTCATCGCGCGGCGGGCGCGGTTCGCGCGCCGGTCGCTCTTCGCGCGCGGGTCGGGCGTCACGGGCCGGGCGATCATCGCGCGCAGGTCGCTCGTCGCGCGCGGGACGGGCTTCGCGCGCCGCCGGTGCACCGCGCGCGCCGGGGCGCTTGCGCGGCATTGGCGCGGCAGCGTCGCCCGCTTCAGCCGATGCAGGTGCGGGTGCGGGTGCGGGTGCGGCCGTCGAAACCGGGGCATCGCCCGTGGCATGATAGGGGATTTCGACGCCGGTCAGCTTCTTGATGCCGGCGATAGCCTCATCATCCGACGGCGCTACAAGCGTGAAGGCGCGACCCTTGGCACCAGCGCGGCCGGTGCGGCCGATGCGGTGGATATAATCGTCCGGATGCCACGGTGCGTCATAGTTGAAGACGTGGCTGACGCCCTTGACGTCAAGCCCGCGCGCGGCAACGTCGGACGCGACCAATACGTTGATCGTTCCCGCCTTGAACCGGTCGAGTTCGGCGAGCCGTTGTGGCTGTTCCATGTCGCCATGGATCTCTCCCGCCTTGAACCCCGCCTGTTTCAAGGCTTTGGCCAGGTCGCGCACCGTTGTCTTGCGATTGCAAAAGACAATCGCCGTCGACACATCTTCGTCGCGGAGCAACGCGCGCAGCGTGTCGCGTTTGCCGCGCTCGCTGGTCTTGACCAGGAATTGCGCGATGTTGACATTGGCCGACGCGGGACGCGCCACTTCGATCGACTTGGGATTCGACAGGAACCGGTCCGACAATTTCTTGATCGGCGGCGGCATGGTCGCCGAAAAGAGCAGCGTTTGGCGCTGTGCCGGCAATTTTGTGCAAATCGTCTCGATGTCGGGGATGAACCCCATATCGAGCATGCGGTCGGCTTCGTCGATGACCAGCATCGAACAACCGTTGAGCAAAATCTTGCCGCGGTCGAACAGGTCCATCAACCGGCCCGGCGTGGCGATCAACACATCGACGCCCTTTTCCAGCGCCTTGACCTGATCCCCCATCTGAACGCCGCCAATCAGGAGCGCCATCGACAATTTGTGATACTTGCCATATTTCTCGAAATTCTCTGCAACTTGTGCCGCAAGTTCGCGTGTTGGTTCGAGAATGAGTGATCGCGGCATGCGCGCGCGGGCGCGGCCATGCGCCAAAATGTCGATCATCGGCAGGACAAATGACGCGGTCTTGCCGGTCCCCGTCTGGGCGATACCGATGATGTCGCGCATCATCAGGACAGAGGGGATCGCGCTCGCCTGAATCGGCGTCGGCGTATCATATCCAGCCTCGGTCACGGCCTTCATCAATTCATCGGATAGGCCGAGATCGGCAAATTTCATGTTATATATTGTCCGGAAAAATCAGCGACCCGCCGCGCGGGTCTGCCCAGCCGCCTTGTCCAAGTCGGCCCACAATGTCAAGCAAACTGTGGCTTTAGCGCGATTCGGGGCGCACTGACGCCGCCAGCCCGCACACGAACAGCCGCGCCGAATCGCGCAGCGGTGCCGCTGCACCAGACCGCCGCGCAACGCGCTGCGCCCATTGGTCGAGCATCGCGAGTGCGGACCCATATTGCGCGGAACCAGCAATCGGTGTTGCCGCCGCCCTGTCCAGCAATGCGCGCGCCACGGCCGCATCGCCGCAGCCAAGCGCCAAATCCACGAGCGACCAGCATGCACCGCTACCCGCCCTCGCTTGCGCCGGACCCAGCTGCGTCCGCGCGGTCGCGGCAAAGAGCAGTTCGCCGCGCTGCGCAGCGATCTGGCCGGCCGCAACAGCATCCTGTTCGCAGCAAAGCCAGTCATCCCAGACATCGGCCAGCGCGATCAGCACGGCGGCGTCGGGCCAGCCTTGGCGCAGCTGCGCCAGCAAAGGATCCGCCACCGGGCCATGCGATTCCAGTTGGTCGAGCGCGTCGCGCCACCACCGCAGCCGAATTTGCGCCAGGGCGGGCTCGCGAGTCGCGCGCAACTGGTCACCGAACCGCCTGTCGAGCGCCCAGAGTGACGTCACGGCGTCGCGCGCGGCGGGCGGCACGGCAAAGAAAATGCGCGCGTCCGTCAGCCGGATCGGCCTGCTCCATCCTGCCGGGCCTTGGTCTGTGCTGATCAACATGGTGGCTAAACTGATAACCAACACGCGCCGTTAACCAAAGCGATTAGAAGACTGTCCACCCGTTTCCGGCAAATGGAGGCATGGACCGATGCCGGCTTGGGACGCTGGCCATCTGCGAGAATCAGGGGAAGACGTGGTTACAGACGCGAATATGACGCAGCGACGCACGTTTTTCGGTGCGATGCGCGGCTTGGCAAAGGATCGACGTGGCAACACTTTGCTGCTGGTCGCGGCGGTGCTGTTGCCGTTGACGGCCATGGTCGGCGCCGCCGTCGATACCAGCCGGGCCTATATGGCCAAATTGCGCCTGCAACAGGCGTGCGACGCGGGCGTGCTCGCGGGGCGCCGGTCGATGGCCGAAGGGATGTTCGACGACGCCGACGAAGCCGAAGCGAACAAAATGTTCAACTTCAACTTCCCCGAAGGCATTTACAGCAGCACCGACCGCCGGTTCGAGACCGAACAGCGCGGCGCCGCGGAAGTCATGGGCATTGCATCAGCAACCATCCCCACGATGATCATGAAAATTATCAAATATGACCAGTTCGACATCGAGGTCGAATGCGTCGCTGTTCTGGAAGTGAACAACACCGATGTGATGATGGTGCTCGACACCACCGGGTCGATGAATACGACCAATCCCGGTGACAGCATGACACGGATCGAGGGGCTGAAGGGCGCCGTGCTGGCCTTTTTCGACGTCTTGTCGGCGGCGCAGCTTGAAAACGCCGACGTTCGCTATGGCTTTGTTCCCTATGCCCACAACGTCAATGTCGGCAAATTGCTGTATGACAAAGACCCTGACTGGCTGGTCGACAGTTGGACGTACCAGTCGCGCGTGGCGAATTACACGACACCGTCGTACACGCGCACGTCGGAAACCGTGTCGGCTTCGGGCACGCAAGTCTTTTCCTACCCCCTGACCATCTCGCAATGCCTCTCTTATGGGACAAACACCGGCTTTGCGGGCTATTTTGGTGGTTCTTTCACACCGTCGCCGACCGGGAATCCAGCGCGGATCAGCGGCAGCGTGCCGGGCACCGTCGTTGAGCGCCAATATCAGAACTCAAGCGCAGATTGGGGTTATAGCGGCGCAGGCATTACCAGCGGGTGGTTCCGCACGTGCCGCCGGACCTATGAAGAGCGCACGGCTGTCTATGTGGCATCGGGCTATGGCTTTACCAACTGGACATATCAGCCCGTTGAATATGACGTCTCCAATTTTTTGGCCGGCGAGGAAGTCGAAATCGCCGTGTCGAGTGGCGGATCGATTAGCTCGTCGGGTTCACATGACCTGTTGGGTCTGCCCATCGCCAACGGCGCGTCCGGGCTGAACACCACAAAAGTGACGTGGGACGGCTGCATCGAAGAACGCGACACAACCGCGTTCAACAGTTCGACGGTCGACATGCCCGACGACGCATTCGATACCGATATCGACACAATCCCGCACAATGATGCGACACGGTGGCGGCCTGCGTTCAAAAACGTCGTCTATGGCAGGGGGGCCAACGCCTGGGACTGGGTTGCGGCCACAACGCCGGTCACGACAACCGCCAATTACAGCAGCTATGGCACCAATGAATGGGGCGAATGTTCGAGCGAGTCGATGAAATTGACGTCGTTCGAAGACACTGATCGCACCGATATCGAGCAATATCTTCAGGACATGTACGTCGACGGCGCGACGTTCCACGACATCGGCATGACATGGGCGGTGCGATTGATGTCACCCACCGGTCTGTTCGCCGATGAAAATGTCGCGCCGGCAAATGGCGCGCAATTGACCCGTCATATCATTTTCATGACCGACGGCATCCTCTATGCGAACCCGACCATATATGGCGCATGGGGCCATGAATATATGAACCGCCGCGTCACCGGCACCGACGCTTATAATCTGACCGAAGGCATCGAACGTCATCGCCGCCGGTTCGAGGCCGCGTGCTCCGCCGCAAAGGCGCGAAACATCACCGTGTGGGTGGTCAGCTTTGGGGTCAGTCTTGACGATTCGCTGCGCAGTTGTGCCAGCACGGCGAACAAGGCCTTTCAAGCGACGAACTCCGACGAGTTGCGCGAAATTTACGAAAAGATCGCCGGAAAAATCGCCGATCTGCGATTGTCGCAATGACCATGCGCGATCCCATGCGCCAGATTCTCCGCGACGAGCGCGGCGTTTCGGCGGTCGAATTTGCGCTGCTCGCGCCGTTGTTTTTCTTGTTTCTGTTCGGCATCTTTGACCTCACCTACCAATTTTACGGCAAAGCGGTGCTGAACGGCGCCGTCGAGGAAGCCGGGCGCATGGCGACGATTGAGGCGAACAGTTCAGACCCCTCGGCGCTTGATGCCACCGTTCGGGCGCAAGTCGCCCGCGCCAACAAGAACGCCGTCCTGACGTTCAGCCGCAAAAGCTACAAGGACTTTACCGACGTCGGCATGGGTGAGGAATTTACCGACGACAATGCCAACGGCGTGCGCGACCCGGCCGAATGTTATGAGGACGCGAACAACAATGCCGTGTGGGACAATGACCGCGGCGCGGCGGGCAATGGCGGCGCCAAGGACGTCGTCGTCTATACCGTGTCGATGACCTATGACCGTATTTTCCCAATGTGGAAGATGTTGGGGCAGCCCCAGTCCAAAACCATCACGACGCAAACCATTTTGCGCAATCAGCCCTTTGACGAACAAGATGATACGGTGAATGTGATATGCGTATGACCATATTGTCCGCCGCGCCGCGCGTCGGCGCGCTCGCTCGCCGTGCCAAGGCCCGTCTGCGCCAGACGATCCGCGACCGCCGCGGCGTTGCGATGATCGAACTCGGCCTGTCCTTTCCGCTGCTGTTGCTGATCGGTTTCGGCGCGATCGAAACGTCAAACCTGGTCATCACGCACACGCAATTGTCGCAAATCGCGCTGACCGTTGCCGACAACGCGTCGCGCATCCGCTCGGAAAGCGCGCTCGCTTTGCCGCAGGTGCGCGAGGCCGACATCAACCAGATTTTTACGGCGGCCAATTTGCAGGGCGCAAAGCTGGACATTGAAAACAAGGGGTTGATCATCCTGTCGAGCCTGGAACAGAATAGCGAAGGCGGCCAGTGGCTGCATTGGCAGCGCTGTTACGGGAAGAAAGCGGGCGAATCGTCGTTCGGCAAACAGGGTGACGGATCAACCGGTACATCCTTTCCCGGGATGGGCGAAACCGGCGCTGAAGTTGTCGCCAGCGACAACAGCGCGGTCATGTTCGTCGAAATCCACTATGACTATGAACCTTTGTTGTTCGGCGCGATCATTCCTGACCGCGCGATCAAATATACCGGCGCGTTCACCGTCCGCGACAAGCGCGATCTAACCCAAATATATAACCCCGACCCTGTGGCACCGGTCGCCGATTGCAGCGACTTCACGCTGGACGAAGCAGTACAGGAACCGCCGGTCGGCGCGATGGGCGCATTGCCGCCGCCTGACGCGATCGAGATGCCCTGACGGCGGGCAAACACCTGTGCCAATTCAACACAGGTCGGCGCCATCGCGCCATAATTAAACGGCTCTAATCTTTGAGATTTTAGCAAGGTGTAAACCTTGTTTCGGTATCGGTTGGCCCGGGTCCATCGGGGATCGGCAAGGGAACGACAGGCGATGCCGCACACAAAACACAGCGCAGGAGCAGGCCGGGGCTTTTTGACCCGGCTGCGCAGCGATGTGCGCGGCAACACCATGTTGCTCGTCGCGGGTATGTTCCTGCCGCTGGTCGGATTTGTTGGATCGGGCATCGACCTTAGCCGTGCCTATATGGCCAAGACCCGGCTCCAGTCCGCATGCGACGCCGCCGTGCTGGCCGCGCGCAAGACCGAGCGCGGGGTCGGCTATACCGCCGCATCCGAAGCCGTCGCAAATCAGTATTTTGCCGCCAATTATGGCGCCAACAGCTTTGGCTCCTATGACGTCGATTTCAGCAGCGCGCGAACCAGCGATGCCAAGATTGAAGGCGTTGCCTCCGCAAAGCTCGACACCGGCGTGATGCGCGTTTTCGGCAAGGATGTTTTCGAACTGGAAGTCGCGTGCAAGGCGGCGCA
>JBEGPL010000204.1:0-5618 GCA_041181445.1 Pseudomonadota bacterium | reverse complement strand
AGCTGATGGAACGCCGCGCGACTGGGACGACGAAGAAGGCGCGGCGGTCGACGCGATCCTCGCCACGGTGGAGGCGCACGCGCCGGGCTTTCGCGCGTCGATCGTCGGCCAGAGCGCGCTGTCGCCCAAGGGGCTGGAACGCACATTCGGGCTGATCGGCGGCGACATTATGCACGGAGCGATGAGCCTGGACCAGCTGTGGTCGGCGCGGCCGATGCTGGGCCACGGCGGCTATCGCGGGCCGGTCATGGGCCTGTATATGTGCGGCGCGGGCACCCACCCCGGCGGCGGCGTGACCGGCGCACCGGGGCATAATGCGGCGCAAGTGGTGCTAAGAGATCGCGGCTGGTTCGCGCCCAAGTGGCGCTAAGGGCCCTTCCCGCCGCGCGATCCAATACAGCGGTGCGCCCGCCATCATCAGCGCAAAGCTGAGCGCGCTCGGCGTGATCCCTGCGCCCCACAGCGCCCAGACGGCGAACGCGACGCCGACCGCCGACGTGATCATCGCGGCGCGCAGGCGGATCGCGGCGATCGAACAGGCGAGGTAAATCCACAGCGAACAGGACGTCGACAGCAGCGCCATGAACGCGAACAGCGCCGCCGTGTCCTTGCTGCTGTTCGCGGCCAGCAGCAATGTGGTGATGACGCTGCCGGTGATCAGCGCCGCATAGGGCGTGCGGCGCGCGGTGACGCGGCCGAAAAAGGCGGGGAACAGCCCACGCACCGCCAGCGACCGTGGCAGTTCGCCGTGCAGCAATATCCAGCCATTGAGCGCGCCCATCGCGGCAATCGCGGCGAATATGCCGATGATGCTCGCCAGCTGCGGCCCCCAATAGGTGCCGATGAACAGGGCAAAGGGCGCGTTCGACGCCGCCATTTCGGCCGCCGGGATGAGCAGCATTACCCCCGAACAGACGACCAGATAGAAAAGCCCCGACAGGCCGGCGCCGAACAGCGTCGCGCGCGGAATGTTGCGCACCGGCTGATCGACGATATCTTCGGCCAGGCTGGCGGCTTCGAACCCGACCATCGCCCATAGAGCGAGCGCCGCCGCCGCACCGACCGCAGTGATGTTGATGTCGGCCCACACGAACGGCGGGACAGGTGCGGGGCCGGGTCGCGCGATGATCGCGATGATCAGCGCGAGCGCGATCAGCAGCGGCACGAGTTTGAGCAGCATCGTCACCGACTGCACCACCGACGCCAGCCGTGTGCTGGCGAGCGCGACCGCCGTAAGTATCCACACCAGCAGGATCGACGCCAGCGCCGGATGGGCCAGCAGCCACGGGAATTGCGATCCGCCATAGCTGGTCGCCGCGACCGCGAGCGTGGCGTTGGCGGTCAGAAAGCTGACCCACGACCCGAACCCGGCAATCGACGCAGCAAAGGGGCCAAAGCTGACCCGGACCATGCCAATCGGGCCGCCGATGCCGGGGTGGCGCGCGGTCAGCTGGGCAATCGCATTGGCCAGGCACAGCGCGCCGCCGATGGTGACCGCCCAAGCGATCACCGCATTCCACCCGAACGGCGCGAGCTGGGCAGGGAGCAGGAACGCCCCCGACCCGATCACATTGCCCATCACCAGCGCGACCGCAGCAAAAAGGCCGAGCTTTTGGCCCGGCCTTTCTGTGGTGAACGCGGTGTCGGTCAACGCGTCAGAATTTCGTGCCGGCTTTGAGCCCGAACAATTGGGGCTTGGTCGGATAGACGCGGGAATAAGGCCCGCAGATGGTCGTCGAACAGGCGGTGTTCAGGCTGAGCTGCCCGCGTTTGTCAAAGGCGTTCTGGATGAACGCTTCGATGGTCCAATTGTCCCAATTCATGCCTGCGGAAAAATCGAACGTGGCGAACCCGCGGGTGCCACCGACGGCGGCGAAATCGGCGTCGGTCAAGAAGGACCGCGTGCCGCCCTGGTAACTGATCGAACCCTGAACAAAGGCGTCGTTGCTGGCGACGGGGAATTCATACCGTGCCGTCGTGCTGCCCTTGAAGCGCGGCTGCACCGGCAAGCGCGTTCCACTGGGCGCGGCGGGCGCAACGCCGGGCGTGCAGACAATGTTGCCCGTTGCCCCGACTTCGCAGAAATCGGTGGTCAGCTTGGCATCGATATAGGTCGCAGACCCGGACAGCGTCAGGCTGCCCAGCGAAAGCGCATAATCACCCTCGATTCCATAAATGCGGGCGTCGCCGGCATTATAGGTGTTGGTGACGCCATTGTTCCCGACAGGAACCAGCCCGAATTGCAAATCTTGCCACGTTTCATAGAAGACCGCGCCGTTCAGGCGGAACTTGCGGTCCATCCACGTTGTTTTCCAGCCGATTTCATAATTGGTCAGCGTGTCCGAACTGAATGGCAAAATGCCGGGACGCCGGTTGTTGCCGCCCGGGCGGAAGCCGGTCGAATATGTGGCATAGAGCATCTTGTCTGGCGTGGCCTGCCAGCTCAGGTTGATCTTGTGCGTTTCACCGCTTTCCTTGTACTTCTTGTCGACATTGTCGCACGGGCGGTTGGTCGCCATCGTCGGCAAACAGATCGCCGCCAGCGCATTCCGGTTAAAGCCCGAAAAGCCGAACAATGAGCTTTTCGCCTCGAACCCGCGAATACCCGCAGTCAGCTTCACCGTGTCGGTGATATCATATGTGCCCTCGACGAAAGCGGCAAGGTCGCGGTCCTTCCGGTCGAGCCGGGTCAGGAAAACCGTATCGCCAAAAGCCGCGCCGACGGGAACAAGATTGCTGTTCGGCGGGGTCGGAATCGAAGCGAGGCCGCGGATGTCGTAATTGGCGGCAATATCGTCAGTCTGGCGCTGATAAAACAAACCTGCGGTGACGCGGAACCGGTTTTCGGATGGCGACACAAAGCGAAGCTCGTGCGTCTGCTTGGTATATTTGTCGCCGGTGAAAACATATTGCGAGGGATCAAGGAAGCCGCCGGTCGCGGTCGGAAAATTGGTATAGGACGAACCATAGGTGTCGTAAGCCACGGAATAATATGAATAGTCGGCCTGGCTGTCGACGTCGCGGCCGAAATAGCCGCCCGAATAGACCAGATCCCAATCGCCGATCTTGCCCTCAATCGTCAACGCCGCCTGAAACCAGCGGTCCTTGTAGCGCGTTTCCTGAAAATCGGTGACGGCAAGGTCGCCCTTACGCGGATCGTAAAGGAACGGCCCGCTGGTTTTCTGGTTCTGATAAATGACCGACGGTGTCACGGTCCAATTGTCGTCAAGGTCGACGCGCAGCGCCGCGCGCCCGCCAAATGTTTCGACGTCGTTGAAATCATTTTCAACCAGCGCGGCATTGTTGACCGTCAAATTGGTCGCCGGGTCGCCGTCGTCGAGCGTGAAGGTGCGGCTGCCGGGAACATTGTCGATATAGCCGCCGTCACGGCGATAAAATCCGACAACGCGCAGCGCGGCTTTTTCTGACAAGGGAAAGTTCATATAACCTTCCAGACTGCCGCCAAAGTCGCCCTCGCCAAATTTGTTGATTTGCAGGTCTGCCCCGCCCTCAAACCCGGCGGTTGACGGCTTGTTCGTGATGAGCCGCAACGTGCCCGACAGCGAACTGGCGCCGAACAACGTGCCCTGCGGCCCCGACAGAGCCTCGATCCGGGCGATGTCATACACATGAAGGTCGACCGAACCGGCAATCGTCGTCACGGGAATTTCGTCGAGGTATAGCCCGGTGGCCGGTGCGGGACCGATGTGCAGGCCGTCGCCGCCGCTTGAAACGCCGCGGAAATAGATTTGCGATTGGCCGGGGCCGAACGACTGATAACTGACGCTCGGGAGCAGCTTGGCGAAATCATCGACGCTGCTGACCTGCTGTTGGTCGAGGGTTTCCTCGCCAAGCGCCTGAATGCTGAGCGCGACCTTTTGCAGGCTTTCCGATCGCTTGGTCGCGGTCACGACAATTTCGCCGTCTGCGGCTTCACCTTCGGCGGTTTGGGCCAAGGCCAGCGTGCTCGATGCCATCATCGTGGAGGTGAGCAAAATCCTGACGGCGGCAGACAGAGTGGGGTGTTTCGCGCGCATGTGGTTTGGCTCCTGACGCATTTTGGATAGCCCCTGATGCAAACAGTGGCCAAGGCACGCAAGGGTTGTTCGACCGATGGCCTGCATTGCTGTCCATAAATCGGCCTGATGTTGCCGAAAGGCCACATAAAATGGCGAAAATTGCGCGATTTGCCTCTAGGCAATCGTGCCCAGCGCGTCGCGGAGCGGACCCAGCCATGCCGTGTAAGGGCGCCATTGGCCGACGCCGTCGCGGTTGATCGGGCGGCGCACCTGTTCCGAACTGGCCGTCTGGACCGCGCGGCTGTTCAAGTGAAAATCGCGGCAGGCAGGTTCGAATTCGACACCGATAAAGCCCAGCAGGTCGCGCACCGTCGGTTCGAAATCATCGAGCACATCTTCGTGCATCACGCGGTGGATGTGTCCGGGCGCGGCGGCGTCGAAATGCGCCATCGCGCGCGCATAATCACGGTAATAGCGGCCCAGATCGGTCAGATCATAGGAAAAGGACTGGCCGCGCGCAAAATGCTGGCGGAAATTGGAAAAACAGCAGTCCATCGCGTCGCGCCGTGCGTCGATGATCCGCGCGTTGGGCAAAATCAACTTGATGAAACCGGCGTGGAGCCAGTTGTTGGGCAGCTTGTCGACAAAATGGGGCTTTCCGGTCTTGCGCTGGACGCGCGTGCGGTCGAGATATTCTTCGCCCAGCGCGCGCCATTCGTCCGCCGGAACCGCCGTCAGCCCATCATATTTGGCCTTTGTCCGCGCCGCCAATATGGGAATGTCGGGCAATTCCATCGTGCCCTCGATCGCCGAATGGCTGGCAAGGATTTGTTCGATCAGGGTCGAACCCGCGCGCGGCATCCCGACGATGAAAATAGGGTCGGTTGACGGGCAACCAAGGCCCGCATGTGCGGCCAGGAATTGCGGCGTATACAGCGCGCACATCCGGTCAACTTTGGCGCGGGTATCGTCGGCATCATAGTCGATGAGCGCGCGCCGCTGGGCATTGCCGGCGGCGAAATGACGGAAGCCATCGGCATAGCCACCGCGTTCGTCGCTCGCCTTGGCCAGTGCAAAGTGCAAATGGAACCGGTCCTCGGGCGAAATGTCGCGCCGGTCGATCTGCGCCGCCATCTGGTCGCGGTCGGCGGCGTCGAATCGCACCGTTTTCAGATTGGCGAGGCTCCACCAAACTTCGCCCAGTGCGGGCTGGATCGCGATGGCCCGGCGATAGGCCGCGACCGATTCGTCCTGGCGCCCAACGGTTTTGAGCATATGACCATAGCTCATCCAGATTTTCGGATGGTCAGGGCGCTGCGCCAGTACGGCGTCGTAAAGCGCCAGCGCTTCGTCATATTCGCCGATCCGGCCGAGGGCGGCGGCGCGCAAATTGGCGTTTGCCATGCTGTCGGGGTCGATCCGGGCGATGTCGTCGAGCAGCGCGATAGCTTCGGCCGAGCGCGACTGTTTATGCAATACGGTGGCCAGGTTCGATCGCGCGGCCAGAAAACCGGGCGCCAGTTCGACCGCGCGGCGGAGCAAATTTTCGGCATCGCCCAGCCGGCCGATCCGGCCCGCAAGCTCGGCCAGCATCCGCAT
>JBEGPL010000203.1:0-3673 GCA_041181445.1 Pseudomonadota bacterium | reverse complement strand
GCTCGGCACCCCGGCGACGGCGCTGTTCTCGGGCGGCGTGGCGGTCACATGGGTGCTGACCAACGGCAACCATACGCTGACCGGTTTTGCGGGTGCGACAGAGGTTATCGGGGTTACGATCACCGACGCGGGCGTCTATACCGTCGATCTGAAGGCGCCGATCGATAATCAGAATATGACGGCCGAAGACGCGCTCAATCTGGTCGTTCCGGTCAGCGTCAGCGACGGAATCACGACGACGCCCAGCGCGTCGGGTCTGGTCATCAGCATCGAAGATGACTCGCCGGTGGCGGTCGCGCCGACCGCAATCTCGCTTGCCAATCAAGCTGGCGGAGACTTTTTGGCATCACTCGACCCCAGCCTGCTCAACAATTATGGCGGCGACGGCGGCACGCCGCGCTTTGCGGCGAGCCTGAATGGCAGCAACAGCGGGCTGACGTCGAACTTCAACGTGATCACCTACAATGTGTCGGCGAACGGGCTGGTGCTGACCGGCATCGCAAACGGCGGCACGATCTTCACGATCACGCTGCTGCCCGGCAGCAACCAATATTCGGTCAATCTAGACGGGGTCGTCGACTCGCTGACCACGCTCAGCTTCGCCGGCGGCGGATATCAGTTCACCGGTGGCAACACGGCATGGGCCGCTTTTGTACCGACCGGACAGACACCGACCGCGCCAATTGATGACAACAGCCGCGATTTGCTGCTCACGCCGTCAATCGGCGGCGTCAATGCCGGGACGATCAACGGGTCGAGCGTGGCGGGCGGTGTCGGCAGCGGCAACGCGGTCGATGCGGGTGACATGGTCCGGGTCGATTTCGTCACTGACTTGCGCGGCGACACCGCCGGACCGGGTGGATATGGCATCGCGGGCAACCGCGACCATATATTCGACGGCCATTATGTCGCCAATGGCGCGAGCGCGCTGTTCACCTCCTCGTCGGGTTCGACGGTCAGGATCACTGCAAAGGATGATCCCGACGGCGCGGGTCTCAATGTAGTCGGCGACGGCACGATCGACCCGATCAGCCGGATCGTCATCGCCTATAATGGTGTTTCGTCCGCCTTCATCGTTCCGACCGCCGCGCCGACCAATTACATCGTCAACGGCATCACCTATACCGTCACGCTCAACGCCGACGGTTCGGTCAATGTTGCCGGGGTGCAGGGCACGTCGGGCGCCGGGGCAATCGGCACGCAGATCGCGGTCTATACGACCACCGGCTATGGCAGCCTCGAATTCGCGCATGCCGGTGGGTCAGACTTCAAACTGGGCGATTTCGGCGTTGTGGTTCAAAACACCCAGCCGGTTAATTTTACCGTGCCGGTTGTCGTGGTTGATGGCGATGGCGACACGTCTTTGGCGGCCAATCTGGCGATCACGCTGACCGCGCCGCCGGTGCCGCCGGTCGTGCTCGACCTGGACGGCGACGGCGCCGAATTCCTGTCGACCGCCGCCGGGGTCCTGTTCGACTTCAACGGCGACGGGGTGCGCGAAGGCACGGCATGGGCCGGCGCCGACGACGGCTTGCTGGCAATTGACCGCAACGGCGATGGTCTGATCACCACCGGCGCGGAACTGGTCTTCGGCGGCAATGGTCTGACCGACCTTCAGGGGCTGGCCGCGAACTATGACAGCAATGGCGATGGTCAGCTGACCGCCGCCGACGCCGATTTCGCCAGCTTTGGTGTGTGGCAGGATGCGAACAGCAACGGCGTGACCGACGCGGGTGAATATCACTCGCTGACCGACGCCGGGGTAACCTCAATCTCGCTGACCAGCGACGGCAAGGCCTATACCGCCGCCGACGGCACAGTCGAAGTCGCCGGCACGGGCAGCTATACACTGGCCGATGGCAGCGTGCGGACACTCGCCGACGCCAGCTTTGCCATCGACGGCGGCGCATCCGCCACCGACGCGGCGCTCGACCATGTCGCCAGCCTTGATGGCGGCGGTTCGGACATGATGTCGGGCCTGCTCGCGCTCTCGGCCGGGCTGTCGGGCGGCGACGTCGCGGCGCAAAGCCTGTCACCGCAGGCGGTGCTCGCCGACGTGCTCGATGGCGGCGGCGTTGATAAATTGTTGCAAGCCTTCGTCGACCAGGACGGCGGCTTGTCGGGGGGAAGCGATACCGGATCATTCGATCTGGCGTCGTTCCTGAACCAGGACGTGCATGGCAGCGACGCCATCATGTTCCGCCAGTCGGTTACGGAGGCATTACACGAAATGGTCGCAGCGGGGTGACATCACCGCCCGCACAAAACGGGCACGGCACCCCAAGACGGGAACAAGCGAAACATAACAGGGGACTTGGGTTATCATGACAAAACGACCATATCATGGGCTGATCGGGGGCGCCGTTCTGGCGGTTGCCGCCATCGTCGGCCCCGCCGCCAGCGCGCAAGACGCGTCGTTGATGGATCTGCCGATGGACCAGCTCCGCGGCGCGATCCAGATGCGATACGACGCGGCGCTTGCCAACACGCTCAATCCGGCCGTCGTGTCGGCGACCAGTGACAAGTTCATCTGGGCGTCGGAGGCAAAGGCCCATTGCGGCATCGCGCTCGGCTATATGAAGTCGAACACGCGCGACGCGGAAAGCATCCGCCGCTGCGGCAATGCCTATGACCGGATGATGGCCGAACCGCCCGCGGTCGTGTTCATCCCGCCGCCGCCACGGCAGGACAATTGTCCGCAGGAAGTGGCGTCGACCTTCTTCTTTGACTGGGATTCGGTGGTTCCGCCCGCTGACGCGTCCAAGACGATTGCCTTTGTCGCCGAAAATCGCGTCCGGTGCGGCTGGAAGGGCTTTACCGTGGTTGGCCATACCGACCGTTCGGGTTCGGACGGCTATAATGACGCGCTGTCGGTCCGCCGCGCACGGGTCATCGCCGATCTGATGATCGGCGCCGGTATTCCG
This sequence comes from Pseudomonadota bacterium, assembly GCA_041181445.1. GTDB lineage: Bacteria > Pseudomonadota > Alphaproteobacteria > Sphingomonadales > Sphingomonadaceae > Sphingopyxis. The sequence continues at coordinate 749 of JBEGPL010000203.1, read as the reverse complement.
GCGGGCAGTGTCGCCGCGTCGGGCAAGGGTGAAAAGGATCTGCGCGTCCAGACGGTTGACGGCGAACGCACGCCGGCGAACCGCCGCGTCGAAGTCCAGGTAAGCGAAGTGGGGGAACGGCCATGAACCGCAAACATGCATTGGCTGGCATCGCCTCGATGCTGGCGCTTTCGTTCGCGGCTGTGCCCGCGTGGGCCGAACCGGTCAGCCTGCAAAACGCGATCGCAACCGCGCTCGATTCAAACCCTGAAATCAACCAGGCGGCGATGAACAAGGAAGCGATCGAGTTCGAACGCGAACAGGCGAAGGGGCTGTACATGCCCCGCGTCCAGCTCGAAGCATCGGCGGGCATCCGCCGTCTGGAAAACGCCACGCGGCGCAGTCTGGGCATTTCCGACCAGGAACTTTATCCGGTCGAGGCCGGGATTCGCGTCGAACAGACGCTGATTGATTTCGGGCGGCGGCGCGGCGAATTGCTGCGCCAGTCGGCTCGGGTCGATGGCGCCGCGCTGCGCATTGTCGAACGCTCCGAATTTGTCGCGTTGCAGGTGTCACGCCAATATCTCGACATTTTGCTGCAACAGCGGATTGTCGCGGCGGCCGAGGATAATCTGACCTTCCACAACAATCTGGTCGGCGATCTGGGTCAGGGCGTCGATGCGGGTTCGATCAGCGTCGCCGACCTGCAACAGGCACAGGAACGCGAACGCGCGGCATCCGTGCGCGTTGCGGAGGCCAAGGAAGCGCTG
>JBEGPL010000202.1:0-2641 GCA_041181445.1 Pseudomonadota bacterium | reverse complement strand
GCACATATACAGGCCCTTGACCGGCCCGCGATAGCCGCCGTGGCCCAGCATCGGCCGCGCCGACCACAGCTGGTCCAGGCTCATCGCTCCGTGCATGATGTCGCCGCCGATCAGCCCGAATGTGCGTTCCAGCCCCTTGGGCGACAGCACGCTCTGGCCGACGATGGACGCGCGAAAGCCCGGCGCGTACGCCTCCACTGTGGCGAGGATTGCGTCGGCGGCGGCGTCTTCTTCATCGTCCCAGTCGCGGGTCGTGCCATCATCTTTGGTCGGCAGTTCGGGCGCGAATTGCTGGCAGAACAGGCTGGCGACATGCGCGCCCGGCGGCGCCAGGCTGTCGTCGACGGTCGACGGGATCAGCATTTCGACAATCGGCGCCTTTGACCAGCCGTGCGCCTTTGCATCGGTAAAGGCGCGGTCCATATAATCGAGCGTCGGCGCGATGATGATCCCCGAACGGTGATGCTCGCCCGGTTCGGGCAGGCAGGTGAAACGCGGCAGTTGTGACAGCGCAACATTCATCCGGAACGTGCCGCTGCCTGCCTTGAACCCCGCGATTCGCCGTGCAAAATCGGGCGGCAGATCGGCTGCGTCGACCATCCGGCCATAAAGGAGTTTCGGCCCGACGTTGGCGATGACGCGCGCCGCCGCAATCTCCTGACCGCCGACCAGCCGCACGCCGACCGCCTTGCCGCCGTCGACCAGCACGCGTTCGACCGGTGATTCAAGGCTGATCTCGACTCCCGCGTTGCGGCACACATGCGCCATGATTTCGGTGATTTTGCCCATCCCGCCGATACTGTGGCCCCACGCGCCCTTCTTGCCGTTGACCTCGCCAAAGACGTGGTGGAGCAGGACATAGGCGCTGCCCGGCGCGTCGGGGCTGGCATAATTGCCGACGACCGCGTCGAAACCGAACGCCGCCTTGACCGCTTCGCTCTCAAACCAGCCATCGAGCAGGTTGCGCGCCGACTTGGTGAACAGGTCGAGGATGTCGCGCTGCGCCGCAATCCCCAGCCCGGCCATGCCGCGCCCCTGCCGCACCGCGTCGACCAAGGTGCGCACACCGTCGCCGACGTTGGGCGGCACTTTGAGCGCCAGATCGCGCAGCACTTCGGCAACCCCCTCCAGCGCATCATAATAGGCAGGCAGCACGTCGGCGTCATGTTGGCTGAAGCGGGCGAACTCGGCCTGGGTGCGCTCCAGCCCGCCGCCGAGCTTGAGGTAACCGCCGTCTTCCTGCGGCAGGAAATTGCTGATCGGCCGTTCGATGACGCGGTAGCCATGATCGGCCAGCCGCATGTCGGCGATGACCTTGGGCTGGAGCAAGCTGACGGTGTAGCTTGCCACCGAATTGCGGAAGCCGGGGGCAAATTCCTCGGTCACCGCCGCGCCGCCGACGACGCCGCGCGCCTCAACCATGCGAACCTTCAGCCCCGCGCGGGCGAGGTAGAAGGCGCAGACAAGGCCGTTGTGCCCCGCGCCAATGATGACGGCGTCATATTTTTTGGTCATGCCGTGCTCCACCCTGCCGCCGGTCGCTGTTCCAGCCGCGCCTGCGGAATCAACGCCCGCATCCGGCGGCAAAAGCTTTGCAAGCACACTTCCTTGTCGCTGAGCGGCCCAATTGAGAAGCTGTGCGAGGCCATCCCCGCCTGCACGCGCGCGATCAGTGCGCTGTCCTCGGCATTGACCCGGCGATTGATCCGCCAGTTGAGGTAGCGCGCGGCGCGCATTTCGCGCCGCCACGGGTCGTTCGGGTCATCGGGCAGTGCATAGCTGATTTCGCGGATCACGCAGCTGGCTGGCCCGGTCGGAAGCCATTGCATGAAATCGACCTGATCGGGATAGATGTCGAACGCGACGCCCGGCCACATTTTGAAATAGAGCCAGCGGCGCTGGTTCGCGGCGGGCAGATGCGGGGCAGGGGGGAGCAGCCGCTGATACAGCCTTTCCGACCAGTTCGCCGAAGGCCGGTCGGTCATGTCGCCCCACATGCGGTCGACATGGGGCTGCGCCTCCACCCCGTAACTTTTGCCGAACAGTCGCGTCAGCCCGGGGTGGGCGACAGGAATGTGGAGCCCGTCCGAATAATTGTCGCCGACATTTTTCCAGTTCACGGCGCGCGGGCGGATTGTAACGCGGCCAAGCGCGGCCAGTTGGTCAAAGCGATACGGCGCGATCTGGTCAAAATATGGCGCCATCATTTCTGCCACAGAAGGGCCGCCCTTGTTGTCCAGCCGGACAAAGACAAAGCCCTGCCAGATTTCAAGATCGACCGGCACCAGCCCCGCCTTTGCCCGGTCGAGCGCGGGGTAGGACGCGGCATCGGGGACTCCGGTCAGCCGCCCGTCGAGCGCATAGGTCCAGGCGTGATAGGGGCACACCAATTTCTTTGCACAGCCGCTGTCGCCGTCAACCAGCCGCGAGCCGCGGTGGCGGCACACATTTGCAAAGGCACGGATTTCGCGGTCTTCGCCGCGCACCACGACCACGCTTTCGCCGACATAGTCCAGGCTGTGCCAGTCGCCGGACTGCGCCAGATCGCTGACATGGCAGACAATCTGCCACGACGGGCGAAAAATGCGTTCGACTTCAAGCGCGTGGAATTCGGCGTCGTCATAGGTCCATGCGGGCAGCG
>JBEGPL010000201.1:0-3385 GCA_041181445.1 Pseudomonadota bacterium | reverse complement strand
AAGCCGATGAGACTTGCATTCTGGCCGCGCGCTGACAATCTGCGCCTAACGCCCCTCCCCCATTAAGAGGTCATCACGCAATGCCGCCGCGTTTCCTGCCCCTCGCCTCGATTGTCTTCCTCGCCGCCTGTTCGACCGCGCCCGCCGAATCGGCTGCGGCGGGGGGCGACATTGACGCCAATGGCGCGCACCCCGAAACGCCGCTCGCCGACGCGCCCTTTGTCGTGACCCGCGTCACGACATTCAACGAACCGTGGGCAATGACCTTCCTGCCCGGCACCGACAATGCGCTTGTGACCGAAAAGGGGGGACGCCTGCTGTTGTGGCGGCCGGGCCTTGGCAGCCTTGCCGTCAGCAATGTGCCGCGGCCCGACGTCGGCGGCCAGGGCGGGCTAGGCGATGTCGTCGTCGCGCCCGATTTCGCCGCCAGCCGCATGATTTATCTCAGCTGGGTCGCGGCGGGGCCGGACGGCACGCACGGCGCAGTCGTCGGGCGCGCCACGCTCCTCGATGGCCGCGATGGCAAGCCCGCGCTCGGTGGGCTCAGCATCATCTGGCGGCAGACCCCCAACGTCAGCGGGCGCGGCCATTTCGGCCACCGCATCGCATTCTCCCCCGATGGCAAATATCTGTTCATCAGTTCGGGTGAGCGGCAGAAATTCACGCCCGCACAGGACATGGCGGCGAATCTGGGCAAGATCGTCCGGCTCAATCTGGACGGCAGCACCCCCGCCGACAATCCGTTCGCAGCGCAGGGCGGCGTCGCCGCACAAATCTGGTCGCTGGGTCACCGCAACCCGCTGGGGCTGACGTTCGATGCGCGCGGGCGGCTGTGGAACAGCGAAATGGGGCCCGAGGGCGGCGATGAGCTCAATCTGGTGACGCGCGGCGCCAACTATGGCTATCCCAAGGCGTCGAACGGCAGCCATTATGGTGGCAAGGACATCCCTGACCACGCCCCCGGCGACGGATTTGCCGCGCCGCAGCTTTGGTGGAACCCGTCGGTTTCGCCCGGCGGGCTGATGGCCTATTCAGGCAAAATGTTCCCCGCGTGGAAGGATTCGCTGTTCATGGGCGCGCTCGGCGGCGAGGCGCTGATCCGCATCGACGCGCGCGGCGACGCCGCGCACAAGGCCGAACGGTGGAACATGGGCAACCGCATCCGCGAGGTCGAGGAAGGCCCCGACGGCGCGATCTGGTTGTTGACCGACGGATCCGGCGGCGAATTGCTCAAACTCACGCCCAAAGCGGGAGCACCCAAGCCATGAGCGACGCCCTTTACCCCGTTCCGGCCGATTTCGCGGCAAAGGCGCGGGTCAAGCCCGCCGATTATGACCGCCTGTATGCCAGCGCGCGGGACAATGCCGATGCCTTTTGGCTGGATCAGGCAAAGCGGCTCGACTGGATGACGCCGCCAAGCGTGGCGGGCGATTGCAGTTTTGACGAAGCGGATTTCCGTATCCGCTGGTTCGCCGACGGCGTGCTGAACCTGTCGGTCAATTGCATCGACCGCCATCTGGCCACGCGCGCCGACCAGACCGCGATCGTGTTCGAGGGGGACGCGCCGGGCGAGGGCCGCACGCTGACCTATGCCCAGCTCCACGCCGAAGTGTGCACATTCGCCAACGTGATGAAGGGCCGCGGCGTCAAAAAGGGTGACCGCGTCACCCTGTATATGCCGATGGTGCCCGAAGCCGCCGTCGCGATGCTGGCGTGCGCGCGGATCGGCGCGGTCCACAGCGTCGTTTTCGGCGGCTTTTCGCCCGACAGCCTGGCCGGCCGCATCCAGGATTGCGATTCGACGCTGGTCATCACCGCCGACGAAGGGTCGCGCGGCGGCAAGCGCATCCCGCTGAAAGCCAATGTCGACAAGGCGCTGGAACAATGCCCGGGCGTGCGCGATGTGCTGGTCGTGCGCCGCACCGGCGCCGATGTGGCGATGACGGCGGGGCGCGACCATGATTATGCCGCGCTCGCCGCGACCGCGTCCGCCGATTGCCCGCCCGAGCCGATGAACGCCGAAGACCCGCTGTTCATCCTGTACACGTCGGGATCGACCGGCAAGCCCAAGGGTGTGCTGCACAGCACCGGCGGTTATCTGCTGTGGGTCGCGATGACGTTCGATCTGGTGTTCGATTACCGCCCCGGCGACCTGTTCTGGTGCACCGCCGATGTCGGCTGGGTCACCGGGCACAGCTATGTCGTCTATGGCCCGCTGGCCAATGGCGCGTCGACGGTCATGTTCGACGGCGTGCCCAATTATCCCGACCATGGCCGGTTCTGGGAAACGGCGAACCGGCTGGGCGTCACCATATTCTATACCGCGCCGACCGCGATCCGCGCGCTGATGCGCGAGGGTGATGATTTTGTGACGCGGCACGACCGATCGCAAATCCGGCTGCTGGGCAGCGTCGGCGAACCGATCAACCCCGAAGCCTGGGCGTGGTATCACCGCGTCGTCGGCGAAGGCCGCTGTCCCATCGTCGACACATGGTGGCAGACCGAGACCGGCGGCGCGCTGATTTCCCCCATTCCCGGCGCGACCGACCTGAAACCCGGCAGCGCGACCAAGCCGCTGCCCGGCGTGTTCCCGCAATTGGTCGATGCCGAAGGCAATGTGCTCGGCGGCGCGGCGAGCGGCAATCTGTGCCTGACGCACAGCTGGCCCGGACAAATGCGCAGCGTGTGGGGCGACCATGACCGGTTTTTCCAGACCTATTTCACCACATATCCCGGCAAATATTTCACCGGCGACGGGTGCCGCCGCGACGGTGACGGCTATTACTGGATCACCGGCCGCGTCGACGATGTGATCAACGTGTCGGGCCACCGCATGGGCACGGCAGAGGTCGAAAGCGCGCTGGTGGCGCATGTGAAGGTCGCCGAAGCCGCCGTCGTCGGCATGCCGCATCCGATCAAAGGCCAGGGGATTTACGCCTATGTCACGCTGAACGCGGGGGAGGTGGGCGACGACGCGCTGCGCGCCGAATTGCGCGCCTGGGTGCGCACCGAAATCGGCCCGATTGCATCGCCCGACGCGATCCAGTTCGCCCCCGGCCTGCCCAAAACACGCAGTGGCAAGATCATGCGGCGCATTTTGCGCAAAATCGCCGAGGATGATGTGGGTAATTTGGGCGATATTAGCACGCTCGCCGACCCGAGTGTGGTCGACAGTTTGGTTACGAACCGGATTGTTGGGGTGGGGTGAGGATATCCTCCCCAAACTTGTTTGGGGAGGGGGACCACCCGCAGGGTGGTGGAGGGGTATTCACTCACCGTTGAAGTTACCCCTCCACCCCGCCGCTGCGCGGCGCGGTCCCCCTCCCCATTCAAAGAATGGGGAGGATGTCCTCACCCCCCTCAATGAAAATCGCGGCTTTTCGGC
>JBEGPL010000200.1:0-7685 GCA_041181445.1 Pseudomonadota bacterium | reverse complement strand
GCTGATCCGATCAAGATTTAACGTAAAAAGGGCTCCGGGAAACCGGGGCCCTTTTTCGTTGCGGTCAAAGGCGCACAAGCGGATCGCACCCGTCGGCACACGATGAAGCCGCGGCCTCATGCCCAGCCGGGCGCCAACATCACAGCGCGCGCGTTCCCCCGCCACCGCTGACGCAAACGACCGGTCGTGCCGCCATCGGCATCGCGTTTGCCAGGGTCCTGACCCTAAATCGCGCCTTCTTTCAGCATCAGCGTCGCATGATGTGCCGCGCGCGCCGTCAACGCCATGTAAGTGAGCGACGGATTCTGGCATCCGCTCGACGCCATCGCGGCGCCATCGGTGCAAAAGAGGTTCGGCGCTTCATGCGCCTGATTATAACCGTTCAGCACCGACGTCGCCGGGTCGCGGCCCATGCGCGCTGTGCCCATTTCGTGAATGCCCAGCCCCGGCACGCCCGGCGCGCTCGCCTGGGAAACCACCATGCCGCCGGCGGCCTCGATCATCGCCTTGCCGTCGGCCTGAATCTGTTTGGCCATTGTCATCTCGTTCGGCCCCAGTGCACAGTCGATGTGCAGGATTGGCAGGCCCCATTTGTCCACCTTGCCCGCGTTCAGCGTGACCCGGTTGTCGGGGTTGGGCAGCATTTCGCCAAAGCCCGACATGAAAACGAACCATGGCCCCATCTTGCGCGCGCGTTCCTTCATCTCGGCGCCAAAGCCCGGCGTATTCGCGCCGGCGCCCGAACCCCGGCGCATGACCCCGCCCTGATACCCATAGCCGCGGACATAGCCATCGGCCCCCTCGGTCACGTTGCGGAACCGGGGGATATAGATGCCGGTCGGACGGCGGCCACGATAATAGCTGTCTTTGGGACCGCCGGGCAGCACCCCCGCCGTCGACAGCGCATAGACATGGTCCATCAGGTTGCGGCCGACCTGGTCCGACTTGTTGGCCAGCCCGCGCGGATTGGCCTCAGACGCCGAATTGAGCAGGATCTGCGCCGACGCGATTGCCGATGCGCACAGGAAAAAGACTTTGGCCTCATAAGTCGCACCCGCCTTGGTGTTGGCGTCGATGACCTTGACCTGCGTGATCTTGCCCGTTTTCGGGTCCTGGACCAGGCTATGAACGATGGCGTCGGTGATGATGGTCAGATTGCCGGTGCGCTCGGCGGCGGGCAGCGCCGCGCTCAGGCTGCTGTAATTCGCGCCATAGGAACAGCCGCGTTCGCAAATTGAACGGTTCTGGCACGACGAGCGCCCCAGTTCCTCATGGTGCGGCTGCGCCTGCGACAGGTTGGCGACGCGGCCGGAAATGACCTTGCGTCCGGGGAATTTGCCCTCGATCGCGGCTTTCAGCACCTTTTCGCCATCGTTCAGGCCGAATTCGGGAATGAACTTGCCATCGGGAAGCTGCGCCAGCCCCTCGTTCGATCCCGCGACGCCGATAAAGGTTTCGATATGGTCGTACCACGGCGCCAGATCGTCATAACGGATCGGCCAGTCACAACCATGGCCGTCCTTGGCATTGGCAGCAAAATCCATTTCGGACAGGCGATAGCTTTGCCGGCCCCACATGATCGACCGCCCACCCAGGTGATAACCGCGGATCCAGCTGAACGGTTTGCCCTCTGGCGTGGTATATGGATGTTCGCTGTCCTTGACCCAGAATTGCTTGGTCGCGGCGTTGACGGCGTAGCAGCCACGCTGGACGGCATAATGCTGCGCCAGCTCGTCTTCGGGGATCTGGTTGTTGTTCGGCAGCTCCCACGGCATCAGCCCGTCCATATAATCGGCGCCATGTTCAATCTTGCGGCCGCGTTCGAGCACGAGCACTTTCAGCCCGCGTTCGCACAATTCCTTTGCGGCAATGCCGCCGCTCATTCCGGAGCCGATTATGATGGCGTCATACATTTGCCTGAACTCCGTTCAAAAGGGGCCGGTCGAAGCCCAGGGGCGCGTCGCTTCGGTGACTTTGATCGACGGTTGCCATTCGCCCGGCGCATGTTCGTAAATCAGTTCCTGCGTGCAGGCGATTTCGCTGCTGTAATACAGCGCAACGATCATCACCTTCAGCTTCAGATATCCATCGTCCGCGACCGAGGCGACGGGCGAAAAGGGGCTGCCCTTGGGCGCGCCGGGCGGCGGCGGCACGCGGACCAGCGCCGCCTTGTCAAACGGCGCCAGCACGGCCGCACGGTCCGCGGCGGACAGCGCGGCAAAGCCCTTTTTCCGTGCGGACTTGGCGGCTGCATCGACACGGCCGAGTGCGCCGATCATCGCGGTGCGGCTCGCCGCCGACGCCCAGTCGCGCAGGATGCCGTCGGCCAGCTTGGGCACGCCCGCGGCCAGTGCACCCGGCGTATCGGTGACGGGAACGATGGTGTCGGCCAGCGCGGTCAGCACCTTATATTGCGCGCCCGACAGCAGCCGTTTGCCTTTGCCGGTCGCTGCCAGTGCTGCGGGGCTCAGCGGCATCGCCGACGCCCCGATCAGCAACAGCGCGCGGTGTAGCAGCGCGCGGCGGTTCATCGTTGCCATATCGTCCATGCCCACTCTCCCGAACTGTCCGCATTTCTGTGGCGCCAGCCTATGGACGGCGACCGGCCTACTCAAGTGGAAACGACATCGGACACCCGATAATCGCTTGCCCGATACCGTCCGGCTGATACCCTGACGCTGGCAACGCAACCGGCGGAGAGAAACGAGTGATGGCGCACAGCATAAACCGGCGTTCCATGCTGGCCGCAACCATCGCAGCGGGAGGGTTTTCGATGACGGGCACTGCCACCAGCGCCAGGCCGACCGCGTCCTTTTTCCAGCGCGTCAACCTGCCCATCGGGTTACAGCTTTATACATTGGGCGACGCGCCCAGGCAGGATCTGGACGCGACCCTCGCGCGCGTCGCCGCCATCGGATACCGCGACATCGAACTGCCAAATCTGCTCGGCAAATCCGCCGCCGAGGTCAAGGCGGCGGCCGACCGCGCCGGTTTGAAAATCAGCGCGCTCCATGTCCCCGGCGCCCCCATTGGCGGACCAGCGGCGGGGACGTTACAGGAACCGCCCGAAAAGACCGCCGAAATGCTGGCGGCGCTCGGCGCGGCGAATGCCGTCGTGCCGATCATGCTGCTGCCCACCGGCCTGCGCCCGGCGGCGGGCGAGAGTTTTCAATCGGCCATTGCGCGCGTCGTCGCGGCGGCCGGGACCGACATCTGGAAACGCACGGCAGCGCTGCTGAATGAACGGGCAGCGGCGCTGAAACCGATGGGCATCCATCTGGGTTATCACAACCATAATATGGAATTTGCGGCCATCGGCGCGGACGGCGGCAAGACCAGCGGATGGAGGATATTGACGCAAGAGACCGAACGCGACCTTGTCAGTTTCGAGATCGATGTTGGCTGGGTCGCGGCGGCCGGGCTGGATCCCGTCGCCTTTCTGAACAAACACAAGGGCCGCATCCGCCAATTGCACATCAAGGACATTTTGGCGCCCGGAACGCCCAACTATGCCTTGATGATGGACCCCACCCAAATTGGCGACGGCGTGCTCGATTGGGCACGCATCCTGCCGGCCGCGCACAAGGCCGGCGTGCGCAATTTCTATGTCGAACAGGAACCACCATTCACGATCGACCGGATCGACGCCATCAAGCGGTCATTTGACTATCTTGCGGCGCTCCGCGCCTAGCGCGCGGGACTTATCCGTCCCAACAGTCGCGGATGAAGGAATATCCCTCGACATAGACGTCTTCCGGACTTGCAAAAAAGTCGCGCCAAACCCGCGTTGCGGCGGCGAGTTCGGGAAGCGCCTTGCCAAAGGCCTCGATCGTCAGCCAGCCGTCATAGCCCTTGGCCTTGAGCGAGGTAATCGTCTCGCGGATCTTGGCGTGGCCGCGCCCCGGCGTGCCGCGGTCATTTTCGCTGATGTGGACATGGTTGACATGCCCCTTGGCCCATGCGGCATCGAGCGCGGCGAGCGGGTCCTTTTCCTCGATATTGGCGTGGAACGTGTCATAGAGGATGCCAAACCCCGCTTCGTCCAGCTGGTCGAGATAGGCGGATGATTGCGCGCAGGTGTTGAGCAGATAACATTCGAAACGGTTGAGCGGTTCGAGCGCGCAGATCAGCCCCGCCGCGCGGGCATGCGGCGCAATGGCGCGGTGAACGTCGGCACAGCGGCCCAGCTCGGCGTCCGTCGGCCCCTGCCCCGAAAAGACCCCCAGCGGCTGATACCAGGGCCCGACCAGCGCCTGTGCGCCCAGTGCAGCGGCACAATCGATCACCGCGCGCATATGGTCGACACCGCCAGCCCGCGCCGCCGCATCGGGTGAAATCGGGCTGTGCGCTTCGTCGGGAATCAACGCAACCGCCGTGCGTTCCAGCCCGATATCGTCCAGTATGCCGGCAAGCCGGGCATAATGGCCGACATCCGATGGGTCGAAAATCGGCACTTCGACCCCGTCGAACCCGGTGGCTTTCAACGCGCGCAGGACGGGGACATGCGCGTCCCCGACATGGCCGGTCCACAACAGCAAATTCATGCCGATTTTCATGATGTTTTTTTGCCCCGTTCAAAGAACCAGACCGCGCCAAAAATGAAAAACAGCACGACCGGAATGATCGCGATGGTCTGGAACGATATTTCGCCGGCATAGGCGAGCACCGACTGCATTTCAGCCGAGCCCGGCTTCAGCGCGTCAAACGCGGCCTTGCCGCCCGCTTGTTCCAGTTTGGCATTGTCATAGATTTTGCCAAGTTGCGGCAGCACAAAGTAACTCGCCAGCGCCCCGGCAAAGCCGATCAGCCCGATGCCCCACGGGCCGCTGCGCGGAAAACGCCGCGACGCCGCCGCCAGCATCGTCGGCCACATGAAGCAAACGCCGATGGCCCACAGCGTCGCGGCCACCAGCGCCGTCGTCGGCGAATTGGCGACGCTCAGCAGATAGAGGCCAAGGGCAGCCGGCACAGTGCAGATCAGCAGCAGCCCCATGTCCGAAAAACGGTGCGCCAGCGGTCCCGCAAAATGCCGCATCACGAACATGATCGCGGACACATAGACGAGCACCAAAATGCCCGACATGCCCACCGTCTGGGTCAGCGTGACGTCGACCCATGCCCCCGGGGCCAGTTCGGCCGACGCGGTCAGGAACATGATCGCAAAGAAAATCCAGAACGTCGGGCGTTTGAACGGTTCGGCGATCATCTCGGCAAAACCCACACCCTGCACCGCGCTTTCGGTTTGCGGAAAGTCGTGGCGCATCGCCCACAACATCAGCACGACGCCGGGAACCAGCGTCAGCCCGACCAGCAATTCCCAACTGAGCCCCAGCGATTTGAAGAAAATCACGCTGAGCAGTCCGCCCGCGATGATCCCGGCCGGCCACCAGGCATGGAGCGCGTTGAGCTTGCCGGTTTTGTCGTCGGCATAGCTGCTGGCGATCACCGGATTGATCGACGCCTCGGTCGCGCCCCAGCCAAAGCCCCAGATCACCATCGCCACATTGAGCAGCACATAGGTCGACCCGCCGGCCCCCGCCGCCAGCAGCACCAGGCCTGGCCCGGCGATGAAACAGGCGGCGGCAAACAAAATCACGCGCTTTGCCCCGAAGCGGTCGAGCAGCGGGCTGATCACCAGCAGGCTGACGGCAAATCCCAGAAACGAGCTGCCCAATACGGTGCCGATCATCTCGCCCGAATGCCGGGCGTCGATCGGGTCGAGCAGCGCCGCCTTCATCGCGCCCGCCGCCCCCGCACGCACCGCGTTGGCGAACGCTGCGGTGAACAGCGCCAGCACGCATATCCAGTATATCGAACGGCGATTGTCGGTGTGTGTTGTCATTATCCTGCTCCCGCAAAAACCGATGCTGCCTGCACAAAAAGGGGACAGTCCCCTTTTTGTGCAGCGTCCCCTTTTTATTGCACCCTATCCACCCAGCCCCAGCACGTCGCGGATCAGCCCGGCGTCGACGCCTGAACTGGCGAAATCGTCAAAAGCCCGGTCGGGCTTGCGGATAAGATGTTTGCTGATGAACGGTGCGCCCTCCGCCGCGCCCTGTTCGGGATGTTTGAACGCGCACTCCCATTCGAGCACCGCCCAGCCGTCATAGCCATGATGTGTCAGCTTGGTGAAAATGCCGGTGAAATCGACCTGTCCGTCGCCCAGCGAACGGAACCGGCCGGGCCGTTCGGTCCACGGCGAATAACTGCCATAGACGCCCGCGCGGCCGCTGGGGCGGAACTCGGCGTCCTTGACGTGGAACGCCTTGATGCGGTCGTGATAAATGTCGATGAACGCCAGATAGTCGAGCTGTTGCAGCACAAAATGCGACGGATCATACAGGATGTTGCAGCGCGGATGATTGTCGACCGCGTCGAGCATCCGTTCAAACGTCACGCCGTCATGCAAATCCTCGCCCGGATGGAGTTCGAAACAGGCGTCGACGCCATGGTCGTCGAACACGTCGAAAATCGGTCGCCAGCGCCGCGCCAGCTCGGCAAAGCCTTCCTCGACCAGCCCCGCCGGACGTTGTGGCCACGGATAATGAAGATGCCACATCAGCGCGCCCGAAAATGTCGCATGGCTGGTACAGCCGAACCGCGCGCTTGCCTTTGCCGCCATCTTTACCTGATCGACCGCCCACGCCGTGCGCGCCTCGACATTGCCGTGAACTTGCGTCGGCGCAAAGCCATCGAACAATTTATCATAGGCGGGGTGCGACGCGACCAGTTGCCCCTGCAGATGCGTCGACAACTCGGTGATCACGACGCCGTTGGCGGCGCAAATCCCCTTGACCTCGTCGGCATAGGTCTGGCTGTCGGCGGCCTTTTCCAGGTCGAAAAGGCGGTCGTCCCATGTCGGAATCTGGACACCTTTATAGCCCAGCCCCGCCGCCCATTTGGTTATGCTGTCAAGGCTGTTGAACGGCGCGTCGTCGCCCGCGAACTGCGCCAGAAAAATGGCCGGACCCTTCATCGGTGATCTCCTCTCATATCGTGACCCAGACCGCGCCCTTGGCCGACGACGCCACGCAGGCATCGATGAAGCGCATCCCCGCCAGCGTATCGTCCATCGTCGCCCAGCCCGCGGCGGATTTGTCGCCGCGGATCGCGTCGCCGAACGCACGGTAGATATTGGCGAATGCCTCCAGATAACCTTCGGGGTGGCCGCCGGGGGTGCGCTGGATGGCCAGCACGCCGGGTGACAGATAAGCGCGGTTGCCGCCCGCGTGCCAAACCTCGGTCGGGGCGTCGCGGCGACCCACGGTCAAGCTATTCGGCTCTTCCTGCCGCCAATGCAGCCCGGCTTCGTCGAGGTAGACCGATATCGCCAGATCATTGGCGTCGCCGACCAGCACCTGACTGGCGGTCAGCGTCCCCTTGCCGCCGCCCGACAGGCGGAACAGCGCCGCGCCATCGTCGTCGATCAACCGTCCGGGCAGCATGGTCAGCTCGGCGCATATCTCGGTCAGCCGCTCGCCGGTGATATATTCGACCAGATTGGCAGCGTGCGTGCCGATGTCGCCGAACGCCCCCGCCGCGCCCGACTGCGCCGGGTCGACGCGCCAAGCCGCCTGCTTGTTGTCGTCCAGGTCGGACGCGCGGCTCAGCCAGTCCTGCGTATATTTCACCATCACCCGGCGGACCTTGCCCAGCGCGCCCGCCGCGACCAGTTCGCGCGCCTG
>JBEGPL010000199.1:0-7053 GCA_041181445.1 Pseudomonadota bacterium | reverse complement strand
CGCGCCGGTGTGGCACGTCGGCCCGTCGGGCATCGCGCGCACCCACAGCGCGTCCTGATCACAATCAACGCGGATGTCAACCAGATGCAGCACATGACCGCTGCTTTCGCCCTTCATCCACAGCCGCTGGCGACTGCGCGAAAAAAAGGTGACCTTGCCGTTGGCCAATGTCGCGTCGATCGCGGCGCGGTTCATATGGCCGACCATCAGCACGCCGCCATGTTCGGCGTGCGTCACCACCGCGGTCACCAGCCCGGCGGCGTCGAAGCGCGGCGTGAATATCGCGCCCTGTTCCAACTGTTTAGCGGTGTCGTTCGGGTCCATGCGCGGGGGCATAGCCAATTGCGGCAGCCTGCACCACCGCAAAGGCACGCACAGGGCGCGCGGATCACCACTTTTTGAGGCGACAAAGCGGCCCCGCCTTCCTATAGGGGCGCGGACTCGGCGGAGGCTCGAAAGGCTCTCGGCAGACGCGCCTCATTTAGGGAACGCCATGCTCACCACCAACCCGTTCGACGACGACAAGTTGCGGGAAGAATGCGGCATTTTCGGTGTCATCGGCACCGGCGACGCCTCCGCCATCACCGCGCTCGGGCTGCACGCGCTCCAGCATCGCGGGCAGGAGGCGGTCGGCATCATCAGCTATGACGGCGCCGAATTTTATGCCCGGCGCGGAATTGGCCATGTTGCGCAGGTGTTTTCCGACAAGGGCATGTTCGGCGAGTTGCCGGGTTATATGGCGTCGGGCCATGTGCGTTATTCGACCACCGGCGGCGCGGGGCTGCGCAATGTGCAGCCGTTGTTCGCCGACCTCGCGCGCGGCGGATTTTCGATTGCGCATAATGGCAATATCTCAAACGCGCTCGCGCTGCGGCATGAACTGGTCAACAAGGGCGCGATTTTCCAGTCGACGTCGGACACCGAAGTCATCGTCCACCTGATCGCGACCAGTCGTTACCCCACGTTGCTCGACCGCTTTGTCGATGCGCTCCGCATGGTGGAGGGTGCTTATTCGCTCATCTGCATGACGCCCAAACGGATGATTGCGTGCCGCGACCCGCTGGGTATCCGTCCGCTGGTGATGGGGCGGATCGGCGATGCCACCGTCTTTGCCAGCGAGACCGTCGCGCTCGACGTTGTCGGGGCCACATTTGTGCGCGAAATCGAACCGGGCGAAATCGTCGAAGTGCGGCAGGATGGCCGGGTTTCCAGCCATCGTCCGTTCGGCGACATTGCCCCCCGGCCATGCATTTTCGAACATGTCTATTTCAGCCGGCCTGATTCGGTCATGGGCGGCAAGTCGGTCTATGACGTGCGCAAGCGGATCGGCATCGAACTGGCCAAGGAAGCACCAAGCGCAGCCGATCTGGTCGTGCCGGTGCCCGACAGCGGCGTTCCCGCCGCCATCGGCTATGCCCAGCAAAGCGGGATTCCGTTCGAACTGGGGATCATCCGGTCGCACTATGTCGGCCGCACCTTCATCCAGCCGTCGGACGGTGCCCGCCATACCGGCGTGAAGCGCAAGCATAATGCCAATCGCGCCATCGTCGAAGGCAAGCGCGTGGTGTTGATCGACGACAGCATCGTGCGCGGGACCACCAGTTTGCAAATCGTCCAGATGATGCGCGACGCCGGAGCCGCCGAAGTGCATATGCGGATCGCCAGCCCGACCTATGAACATAGTTGTTTCTATGGCGTCGACACGCCCGAACGGAGCAAATTGCTGGCGGCGCAGATGGATGTCGCCGAGATGGCGCGGTTTATCGAGGCCGACAGTCTGGCGTTTCTGTCAATCGACGGCCTGTACCGCGCCGTCGGCGAGCCGGGCCGAAACCATGGCTGTCCGCAGCATTGCGACGCCTGTTTCACCGGTGACTACCCGACGACGCTGACCGACCATCACGCAAAGGAACGGTTGGCGGACCAGTTGGCCTTTCCCGTCGATCAGGTGGCCTGAAGTGGATTTGCTGGCGGGCCAATATGCCCTTGTCACCGGCGCAAGCCGGGGCATCGGTGCTGCGACGGCGCAGGCGCTTGCCGCCGCCGGCGCGCATGTCGTGCTGACCGCGCGCACCGCAGGCGGACTGGAAGAGGTCGAAGACGCGATCCACGCGGCAGGTGGCAGCGCCACCATCGCGCCGCTCGACCTGACCGATGGCGACAGCATCGCGCGGCTGGCGAGCGCGATGTCAGAGCGCTGGCAAAAGCTCGACATCTTGGTGCTCAACGCGGCGATGCTCGGCACGCTGACCCCGGTGGCATCGATCGACGGCAAGGAAATGAACCGGCTGCTGACGCTCAACATCGTCGCGCAACAGGCGATGATCGCCAATTTCGACCCGCTGCTCCGCCGCGCCGACGACGGCAAGCTGATCGCGCTGACCAGCAGCGTCGCACGCACCCCGCGCGCCTATTGGGGCGCCTATGCCGCGTCGAAGGCGGCGCTGGAGGTGCTGGTGCAATGCTATGGCGAGGAAGTCCGCAACCTGTCGCGCGTCCGCACCGCGATTCTTGACCCCGGTGCGACCCGCACCCAGATGCGCGCGCGCGCCTATCCGGGCGAAGACCCCGCCGGGCTGAAAGCACCCGAAGTCGTCGCGGCGGCGATATTGGATCTGGTCATCGCCGGTTATGACAGCACCGAATTTGTTGCGCTCGGCAAGAACGGCGCGCGGCTTTAGGAAAAGCGCAACGATTTCCTGATAATGGCGGGACATTATGGAAAACACATCAATCCTCCGCACCCTGTTGGGCACACTCGCCGGCATCATCGTCGGCTTTGTCTTGCTCTATGCGTGCCAATATGTCGGCAACATGTTTGCGCCCGCCGCGTTCGACATGGAAACCGAAGAAGTGCTGATCCCGCTCGGTTCGACGCTCGCGACGTTTGTCGGCTGGCTGGTCGGCGCATTTGGCGGCAGCTGGCTCGCGGCGCGCACGACGCGCAAAGCCTTGACCGGCTGGGTCGTGGGCGGCGCGCTGGTCGGCGCGGCGGTCTATATGGCGCTGGCCATCGGCGATGCCTGGTGGGTTCTGGCAGCGGGCATTTTCATCCCGTTGATCGGCGGCGGACTGGGCACGCGCGTTGCCGGCGTGGAATAGCCGTTCGATCAATATGATGTCTGTTCGTCGTGATGAGGGATTGAAGCCGAAGGCTGAACGCCCGTCGCGAAGGACCGAACGACCGCGAGGCCGCGCATGGTGGTTCGAGGCAAGACATGGCTGCGCTAAGGCGCTGCCTTCACCAACGTCACCTGCATCACATTGATGCCGCCCCCGCGAAAGCCGCCCTCGCAATACATCATATAAAAGCGCCACAGCGCCACAAAGCGGTCGTCGAACCCGGCGGGCAGCCGGTGGGCCGCGACGGCGTCGTCAAACCTGACGCGCCACTGCTTTAACGTTTCGGCATAGTCGACACCAAATGCATATTCATCGACCCAGTCCAGACCGTGGTCCGCCGCCAGCGCCCGGAATTGCCGTTCGCTGATCAGGCAGCCTCCGGGAAAAACATAGGCCTGGATAAAATCGGCACTCGCCGCATAGGCGTCGAACAGGTCATCGGCGATGGTGATGAATTGTAACGCCGCGCGGCCACCCGGTCGCAGCGCACCGGCCACCGCCGCAAAGAAATCGGGCCAATAACGCTGGCCGACGGCTTCGACCATTTCGATGCTGGCGACGGCATCATACTGGCCGTCGACGTCGCGATAGTCGCAAATCATCGCGCGGCTGCCCTGTGCATCGGCCCCCATCGCGGCCAGGCTGGACTGAACAACTGCAACCTGTTCATCCGACAGGGTGATGCCGGTGTAAAACACGTCATGGCGTTCGATCGCGCGGCGACCGAGCGCGCCCCAGCCGCAGCCGATTTCCAGCAGCCGTCCGCCCGAATGGAGGTCGAGCCGGTCGAGCGCGGCGTCGATCTTGTTCATCTGTGCCTGTTCAAGTGGTTCGCCGGGGTCGCTGAACAGCGCGCTGGAATAAACCATATTGGCGTCGAGCCACTGGCGGTAAAAATCATTGCCCAGGTCATAATGCGCCAAAATGTTGCGGCGCGACCCACCCCGGCTGTTGCGGCGCAGCGCATGCATGACGCGGTTGACCCAGCGCCACGGGCCGCGCGCCCGCGCGCTGTTGCCCAGCGTCGCGGCATTGCGGTTGAACAGGTCGAACAGCGGCACCGGATCAGCGCTGCGCCATTCGCCGCGTTCCCACGCACGGTACCAGCCGACCGACCCCGACAACGCCAACCGCACCAGCGCCGACCAGCTGGTCAGATGGACGACCGCCATCGGTCCGTCGGCCCGCCCGCCCAGCAGCCGCACCGTGCCGTCGGGCAAATGCGTCTCGATCGCGCCGACCGCCAGCCCGCTGTCGATCCGGTCGAGCATCTTGTGGAACAGCGCCCCCGGCGCGCGCGCACCCAGCCGCGCGAGCACCCCGCCGCTGGAAAAGCGGCCGTCGGCGGCGATCAGCGCGCGGCCGCGCTTGCGGGTCGGGTGGGTGTTCATCGCGTCTCTTTGCCGCAAAGCCGCGCGCCGCGCAAATGGGGAGATTCGGGCCTAAGGCGCCTTGGTCGCCGCAAAAGCCGCAAGCGCGCGCGCGCGCGCTTCGCGGTGCTCGACGCGCTTTGCCGGATAGGATTTTGGCCGCAATCCGTGCGCATCGGGATCGTGAACATAAGGGTCGCTCAGCCCCGCCAGTTCGGGCACCCAGCGGCGGACATAATCGCCCGCGTCGAATTTTTCCGATTGGGTCAGCGGCGCCATGATCCGCACGAACATGTTGCTATCCACCCCGGTCCCCGCCGTCCACTGCCAATTGACCGCGTTCGAGGCATAATCGGCATCGACCAGCGTGTCCCAGAACCAGCGTTCCCCATGCCGCCAGTCGATCAGCAGATGCTTGATCAGGAACGATGCGGCGATCATCCGCACCCGGTTGTGCATCCACCCCGTCGCCCACAACTCGCGCATCCCGGCATCGACAATGGGATATCCGGTTTGCCCCTGTTGCCACGCCGTCAGGTCAGCGGCGACCGCCGGGTCGGCGATATCGCGCCAGCGCAGCGCGTCAAACGATGCACGGCCATTGACCGCGCCATAGTCGGGAAACTGGCAGATGACATTGGCGGCATAGTCGCGCCACACCAGTTCCTTCAGGAACACTTCGGACGATCCGCCCGCATCCTTCGCCGCGTGCCACGCGGTCGCGGGCGAGACGTCGCCGAAATGCAGGTGCGGCGACAGGAAAGACGTGCCTGCGACCGACGGCAGATTGCGCGTTTCATCATAACGCCGCGCCTTGTCGGCAAATGCGTCCAGCCGCGCTGCCGCGCCGTCCTCGCCCGGCGTCCACATGGCGCACATTGTGGTGGCCCAGTCGGGCGCGACCGGGCGCAGTTTCCAATCATCGAGCGCGTCGCTGGCCGGCCACGCATCCGGCGCGCGCACGTTGGCGGGCGCGGGCAATGGCGTTGCCGGCGGCATATGCTGGCTCAGCGCGCGCCAGAAGGGCGTGTAAATCTTGAACGGCGCGCCGCTGCCCGTCGTCACCGCGCCCGGCGGCAACAGGCAAAGCCCGTCATGCCGAACCAAACCGCAGCCGTGCGGGAGCCGTGCGGCAACCGCGCGCTCGGCATTGCGCCACCATGGCTCGTAATGGCGGAGCGCGTGGACCGTGGACGCGCCGGTTTCGACGGCCAGTTCGGCCAGCACATCATCGGTTTTCCCGCGCCGCAGGATGAGCCGCGATCCCAATGATATGAGCGACTTGTCCAGCGCAGCTAGACTGCCATGCAACCACCACCGGCTTGCACCGCCCATCCGCCGATGCTTCGGCGTGTCATCATCCAGGATATAAAGCGGGATTACCGGCGCACCGCTGACCGCCGCCGCCGCAAACGCCGCCTGATCGGCCAGCCGCAGGTCGCGGCGGAGCCACACGATGACCGGCGCAGTCATGTCGGCGGTGCGATCCGCACCGTGAAACGATCGCTGGTCAGGCGGCTGTCGAACCGCTGATCGCGCAGCACCAGCGCGCCGTCATCCTCAAACCGCGCATAGGGCATCCGCGCCCAAACCATCCAAGCGCGCGCATCAGGATCATCCGCGACCCGCAGCGCGATGCGCGGATCGTCCATGCCGATGGGCGCGCCGCGGGTCAGCTTTGCGACCGAAAAAGGCTCGACATGCGTTGCACCGAACTGATCGGCACTGCGCCAGAACACGTCGCGTTGCCAGAACAGCAGCGGCGGCGGACTGGCAACAACTTGCACCGGCGTCACACCCGCACCGCGCAGCGCCGCCGCCACACGGCCCTCCGCCATCGCGGTCAGCGCGCCATTGGCGAGGATATAGGCGGCCAGCACGCCCAGCCCGAGCGACGCAGGGCGCGTCCAGGCCACATGCCCGCGCCGCTCGCGCCGCAGAGAGACGAACAGCACGGTGGCCAGCAGCACGAGCATCCAGACATCGACGATGAAAATGGCGTCGCCCGCGAACCAACGGTCGCTGAACGGCATCAACAGGCGGATGCCATAGACGTTGAGCCAGTCGAAAAATGGGTGCGACAGGCACCCGATAAAGGCCAGCACAAGCAGCCAGCCCTTTTGCACTGGCAGGCGCTTCGCACTGGGCCGCCACCGGTCATAGGCCAGCATCGTCGCCCACAGGATCAGCGGCAGCACCACCCACGCAATCGGCCCGTGCGTCATCCCGCGCCGGATCGCCAGATGCTGTTGCCCGCCGAGCAGCACCGCGAGCGCGTCGATATCTGGAATGTTCGCGGCGATGATCAGCGTCGGCATCGCAAGGCCGGTCTTGCGCTTCAACCCCGTCTGGCCGAGCACCGCGCCAATCAGCGAATGGGTGATGTTATCCATGTCGCCGGAGTGGCAAGGATTTCGATTTTCGGCAAGCGGCTAGAGCTTGTAGCAGCGCTCGCCGTCCTTATTTTCGGCAAAACGCATGTCGGTAGTCAGCTTGTAATGGTCCACCATCGATTGCGGCAGGCAGAAACGGTTGTTGGTCGTCGCCGTCGTCCACTGGA
>JBEGPL010000198.1:0-5103 GCA_041181445.1 Pseudomonadota bacterium | reverse complement strand
AGCACGATGTCGTCGTTGAGCGCGGCGACGATTTGCGAGGTGAACGCGCCGGGCTCCTTGACCGCGATCCCCTCGGCCAATGTGTCGCCCTCGCACGGCATGTCGACATGGTTCAACCGCGCATACATTGACGGATATAGCTCGGCTTGCACGCCATAAAGCGCGATGTCGGGTTTCAGCGCGCGCGCCGCTGTTCCCATGCCCGAAAACAGCCCGCCGCCGCCGATGGGGATGATCAGCGTGTCAATTTCGGGCACATCCTCCAGCATTTCGAGCGCAACCGTGCCCTGGCCCGCAGCGATATTGGGGTCGTCGAACGGCGGGACAAAGGTCAGGCTTCGTTCGACCTCCAGCTTGCGGGCGTGCGCCGCCGCGTCGTCAAATGTCTCCCCATGCAGGACAATGTCCGCGCCGTGGCTTTGCGTCTGGTAAACTTTCACCGTCGGCGTCGTTTGCGGCATCACGATGGTCACCGGCACGCCCAGCCGCTTGCCATGATAGGCCAGCCCCTGTGCATGGTTGCCCGCCGACGCCGCAATGACGCCGCGTGCGCGTTGTTCGTCAGTTAGCAGCAACAGCGCGTTGAGCGCGCCGCGTTCCTTGTAGGCGGCGGTAAATTGCAGATTTTCAAACTTCAGCCACACCTCGGCCCCGACCATGTCGGACAGGGTTTGCGAGTGCAGCGTCGGGGTGCGGATGACCGCGCCCGCAATGCGCGCCGCTGCCGCGCGCACATGATCCAGAGTCAGCGCCGCCAATGCGCTTTCGGTGAGGGGGGAAGGTTGGTCTGCCATGGTGGCGCATGCCTTAGTCCATCTGGCGCTTCGCGCAAACCATGGTTATGGGTCGCGCATGGGAACCGACAGCAAAAGCATCGCCTTTATCGGCACCGGGGTGATGGGCGGCGCGATTGCCGGTCATCTCGCCGCCGCCGGACACACCCTGCGCGTGTATAACCGCACCCGCAGCCGCGCCGAAGCGTGGGCTGTGCGCCACGGCGGCACGGTCTGCGCCAGCCCGGTCGCAGCGGCGGAGGGGGCCGATGTCGTCGTGACTTGCGTCGGCAATGATGATGATCTGGCGCAAGTGACGCTGGGCCGCGATGGCGCGTTTCGCGGCATGGCCAAGGGCAGCCTGTTCATCGACCATACCACCGTGTCGGCGCGGATCGCGCGGCAATTGTCGGTCGAGGCCGACGGGCGCGGGCTGCACAGCGTCGACGCGCCGGTCACCGGCGGTCAGGCGGGGGCCGAGGCGGGGACGCTGTCGATCATGTGCGGCGCGACCAAGGCGGGGATCGCGCTCGCCGAGCCGGTGATGCAAGCTTATGCGTCGCGCATCGTCCACATCGGCGGGCCGGGCACGGGCCAGACCACCAAGATGGCGAACCAGATCGCGTTCGCGGGCATCATCCAGAGCCTGTCGGAGGCGATCCGCTTTGTCCAGGCCGCGCACCTCGACACCGACAAGGTGTTCGAAGCCATATCCGGCGGTGCGGCGTCGAGCTGGCAAATGCACAACCGCTGGGACACCATGGTCAAGGGCGCGTTTGATTTCGGCTTTGCCGTCGACTGGATGCGCAAGGATCTGGGGCTGGCGATCGAGGAAGCGCGCGCGAACGGCGCGACATTGCCGGTCGCGGCGCTGATCGACCAATTTTACACCGATGTGCAGAAGATGGGCGGCGGGCGCAAAGACACGAGCGCGCTGATTGAAAGGCTGGCACGGTGAGAGCGATTTTGACTTCACTCGCGGTGGCGCTGGCGCTGGTCGCGGCGCCCGCGCTGGCCGACACGCTGGTCGACAATGTCAACGGCATCACGCTGGACAAGGACGGCAAGCTGGTCCGCTTCAGCGCGCTTGTGATCGACAAGGACGGCCGCGTCTCCACCGGGCTCAACGGCAAGGAAAAACGCCCCGAACGCCTCGACTTTGTGCAGGATGGCAAGGGCCGGACGATGATCCCCGGGCTGATCGACGCGCACGGGCATGTGATGCTCCTGGGGTTCCAGCTGATGCTGCTCGACCTGTCGGGCACAAAGTCGCTGGCCGAGGCACAGGCGTCGATCAAGGCCTATGCCGCGGCAAACCCTGACATGCCGTGGATCATCGGGAGCGGCTGGAATCAGGAGACATGGGGGCTGGGCCGCTTTCCGACAGCGGCGGAGATTGATGCGGTGGTGCCGGGCCGCCCGGTGTGGCTGGGCCGCGCCGACGGCCATGCGGGCTGGGCAAACAGCGCGGCGATTGCGGCGGCAAAAGTCACGGCCGCGACCAAGGACCCCGTTGGCGGGCGGATCGAGCGCGCGGCGGCGGGCAAACCCGCAGGCGTTTTCGTCGACAATGCGATGGCGCTGGTCAATGACGTCAAGCCCAAACCGCTGCCGCGCGACTTGGACCGCGCGCTGGCGCTTGCCCAGGCGAACTTGATCGAACTCGGTGTCACGACGATTGCCGACATGGGGACGAACCTGCCCGCATGGCAGGCCTTTCGCCGCGCCGGGGACAAAGGCACGCTGTCCGTGCGGATCATCTCCTATGCCGCGGGGATCGACAATATGGTCGCCATCGCCGGCCCCGAACCGACGCCGTGGCTGTACGACGACCGGTTGCGCCTGGTTGGGGTCAAAATGCTGCTCGATGGCGCGCTGGGGTCGCGCGGGGCTTGGCTGAACGCCGATTATGCCGATGCCAAGGGGCAGCGCGGGCTGCCGATGCTGACCCCGTCGCAACTGCGCAACAACATGGTGCGCGCGTCGATGGACGGGTTCCAGATCGCCGTCCACGCCATCGGCGACGCCGCAAACCGCGAGACGCTCGACGCCTTTGCCGAGGTCGCACAGATTTACCCCGGCGACCGCCGCTGGCGGATCGAACATGCGCAGATCGTCAACCCCGCCGACTTTGGCAAATTTGCAGCCACCGGCGTGATCGCATCGATGCAGCCGGTGCACCAGACGTCGGACCGGTTGATGGCCGAGGCGCGGCTGGGGCCGTCGCGGTTGCCGGGCGCTTATGCGTGGCGCAGTCTGGAAAATGCGGGCGCGCGGCTGGCGTTTGGGTCTGATGTTCCGATCGAAAGCGCCGACCCGTTCGCGGGGCTGGCGGCGGCGATCAGCCGCACCGGTCCCGACGGCCAGCCGTTCGGCGGCTGGCGGCCCGACGACCGGGTGAGCCGCGAAACTGCGCTCGATGGTTTCACGCGCAGCGCCGCGTTCGCGGGCTTTGCCGACGACCGGCTGGGTACGCTCATGCCCGGGATGCGCGCCGATTTCCTGTTGATCGAGAGCGATCCTTTGCTCGCCTCACCCGATCAGCTCCGCGCGATGAAGCCGCAGGAGGTGTGGATCGGCGGACGGCGGCTGTTCGTGCGCGGCGGCAAGCCGTGACGCTGCCGCGCCGCGCGCTGCTCGGCACCCTCGCCGCCGCACCGGTCGCCGCCGCCGCCGCCGAACGCAAACCGCGCGCCAGCAAAAAGCGCAAAGGCGCGCGCGACACGGTCCCCGACGTTGACGTCGCCATCGTCGGGGCCGGGGTGTTCGGCGCGTGGACGGCGTGGCATCTGGCACGCGCGGGGCGCAGCGTGCGGCTGTTCGACGCCTATGGCGCGGGCCATGTCCGGTCATCGTCGGGCGGCGAGAGCCGGGTGATCCGCATGGGCTATGGCGCCGACACGCTTTATTCGGCAATGGCGCTCGAATCGCTGCCCTATTGGCAGGTGCTGTCGGACAGCGCGAGCGTGCCGATATTGCACCGCACCGGCGTGCTGTGGTGGGCGCCGGCGGACGACCCCTATACTGCGCAGTCGCTCGCGTGGCTGGCGGCGAGCCGCGTGCCGCATACAAAGGGCGACGCGCTGTGGCTGCAAAAACAATATCGCCAGATCCAATTCTATCAGGGTGAGGCGGGCTTTGTCGAAACGTCGGCGGGCGCGCTGATCGCGGGGCGCGGGGTGCAGGAAGTCGTCGCTGATGCCGGGGTGGCCCCCGAACGCATGGTCATGCCCGCGCCGCTCCAGCGCAAAAATGACGCGCGCTATCATCTGCCCGACGGCGGCACGGCGGGGGCGATGGTCTATGCCTGCGGCCCGTGGCTGCCCGAACTGTTCCCCGCCTTGCTCGGCGGGCGGATCACCGCGACGCGGCAAGAAGTGTTTCACTTTGGCGCGCCGCAGGGCGATGCGCGGTTCAGCGCGCCGATGTTGCCGGTCTGGTCCGACTACAACAATGGCGCGATTGCCTATGGCTTCCCCGATATCGAGGGACAGGGGTTCAAACTGGCGTTCGACGACCATGGCCGCGTCGTCGACCCCGACAGTGAGGACCGCCGGGTATCGCCCGAGGGCGTGGCGCGCGCGCGCGATTATCTGGGCCGCCGTTTCCCCGCGCTCGCCCGCGCGCCGCTGATCCACAGCCGCGTGTGCCAATATGAAAACAGCAGCAACGGCGATTTTTTGATCGACCGCCTGCCTGGGCATGACCGCGTCTGGCTGGTCGGCGGCGGGTCGGGCCATGGTTTCAAACATGGTCCGGCGGTCGGGCGGCGCGTCGCCCAGCACCTGTTCGATCCGATGCAGGCCATCGAACCGCGCTTTACACTGGCGACCAAGTCCACGGTCGCGGCACGGACGGTTTATTGAGGATGCGATTGCACGACTGTCATAATATCGATGATTTCCGGTCGCTGGCAAAGGCGCGGCTGCCATGGCCGGTGTTCGATTATATCGACGGCGCGGCCGATGACGAAGTGACGCGGCGGCGCAACCGCGCGGCCTATGACGATTGCGACCTGGTCCCGCGCGTGCTGGCGGGGGTGGCGGACATCGACATGTCGTGCACCGTGCTGGGCAAGCGCACGGCAATGCCGCTGCTGCTGTCGCCCACTGCGCTCCAGCGGCTTTTCCACTGGCAGGGCGAACGTGCGGTGGTGCGCGCGGCGGAAAAGTTTGGCGTCTATGCCGGGATCAGCAGCCTCGCGACGGTCGGCATCGAGGAAGTCGGCGCGATGACCGGTGCGCCCAAGCTGTTCCAGCTGTATGTCCACAAGGACGAGGGGTTGAACCAGGCGATGATCGCGGCATGCAAGGCGGCCCAGTTCGACGCG
>JBEGPL010000197.1:0-4742 GCA_041181445.1 Pseudomonadota bacterium | reverse complement strand
CCGCTAGACCGGCTCCAGCCTGTCCCATGGCTGCGCGGGCAGGGTAATTGCGATCCGGTCAGCGCGCGCGATGTCGCCGCCGCGTTCCACCACCGCCATCACGCCCGCTAGGCGGATCAGCGATCCGTCGGGTGCGGTGTCGAGCACAGCGTGCATCAACCCGCTTTGAAACACGTCTAGCTGGCGGCACGGATTGCGTAGTCCGGTCATGACGAGCACCGCGGCGCTGCCAATGTGCAGCCGGGTCCCGCGCGGCAGTTCCAGCAAATCGATCCCGCGCGTCAGGATATTTTCGCCCATGTCGCCGCCCGCGACCGCGAAACCCGCCGCTGTCAGAACGGTGAGCAATTCGCTGTGGATCAGGTGCACCTGACGCAAATTGGGCTGAGAAGGGTCTTTGGCAACGCGGCTGCGGTGCTGGACCGTCGCGCCATAATGGGCGTCACCCCGCACGCCCATGCCGGCAACCAGCGTAATCGTCGCCGCGGATTGTTTGGAAAAGCGGTGGTCCGCGTCGCGCGCGACGCTGACCACATAGGCATCGCCGTCAAGGGTCACAGCCGGACGAGCATCTTGCCCGTGTTGGCTCCTGCGAACAGGCCCAGAAAAGCGTCGGGCGCGCGTTCGATGCCGTCATAGACGGTTTCGCGCATGGTCACCGCGCCTGACGCGATCAGCCCGCCCATGTCGGCATAAAATTCCTCCACACACTCAAAGAATTGGTCGGTGTAAATGAAGCCTTCCATCCGCACCCGCGCCGGGATGGCGCGGATCAGATATTTCATTTCCTGCGGTTTGCCGTCGTTATAGACGTCAATCATGCCGCAAATCGGGAATCGTGCGAAGTCATTGGCGGTGGCAAAGGCCGCGTCGAGATGTTCGCCGCCGACATTGTCGAAATAGACGTCGATGCCGCCCTTGCCGAGTGATTTCAGTGCGGCGGCGAGTTGCGGCAACACCGGCCCCGCCTTGTAATCGACACACGCATCTGCGCCGATTTCGCGCACCCACGCGCATTTTTCGGCGCCCCCCGCCGATCCGATCACCGTCATTTCACGGGCCTTGGCGATCTGGACGACCGCTGACCCGACAGCACCGGCGGCGGCGGACACAAACACCGTTTCCCCCTGTTTGGCCTGTGCGATGCGTAGCAGGCCGATCCACGCGGTGCCGCCGGTCAGGCCCAGATTGTGAAGAAACGTCTGTGGCGGAATCCCAGCGTCGAGCATATGCGGAGCAAGCCGCGTGGGGACCATGTCCATCCCGATCACGCCGCCGTCGCGCCACCCGCCCATGTGGAGGATCAGATCGCCGGGGGCAAAGCCGTCGAGACGGCTTTCGGTGACTTCACCGATTGCGCCGCCGGTCATCGGCTCGCCCAGCGCGAAGCTGGCAGTATAGCTTTTGGCATCGTTCATCCGGCCGCGCATATAGGGGTCGACCGACAGCCAGTGGTTTTTGACGCGGAGCTGATCGGCGCCAAGCGGCGCATCGCCAATGTCGCGCAGCGCGAAGTCGCTCAATTTGGGCAGGCCGACCGGCCGATGCTCCAGATGCCATGCTTTTGCCATGTGGATGTTCCCCGCGTTCAGGCCGTGACGTCGTGTTGACGCTTATCGCCTGTCTGCTTGCGAAAACAACAATGCGCAACTTGCGCAAGCCAAAAATCAATTGCAGTCGCGAAACCCGCCGGTTATGCCGCGCGGGTCTGGTGCGGGGCTGTAGCTCAGTTGGGAGAGCGCGTCGTTCGCAATGACGAGGTCAGCGGTTCGATCCCGCTCAGCTCCACCAGAATGACAGCCCCGCGCCATTTCAAGGTGTTGGCGTCGGCGCAGCGACCGTTGGTCGCCGGAACCGCCGCACCGCCCAGATGCCGCCGCCGATCAGCAACGCCCACGGTCCCAGCGCCGCCATCAGGAACAATATGGTGGAGAACAACGTCCCGCCGCTGTCGCCAAAAATCCGCGCCGCGCTGGCAAAGGGGCGGTTGCCGTTCAGCCCGGAAAAGGCGTCGCTGCTCTGATAATCGAACGCGACGGGCGTCCACGCCAATCGCCCTTCACCGGCTTTGCGTTCCTCATGGCCGTTTTGCAGCATGTCGCGCAGTTCGCTAGCGCGCGCTTGCAATTCGCGGCGTTCGCGGTCGCCCATGCCGCCGGCCTTGAGCCGCGCCTCGATCCGCGCCAGCTCGCCGCTGTGCGCGGCGCTGCGCGATTGTGACAGCGCAATGCCGCTGCCAACATCTTCGCCCGCGATCGTGGCGGTGTCGAGCGTGCCGTCGGCCTTTTCAACCGTGGCCACGGCGGCCTGGCCAAAGCTGTTGACGATGACCGGGTCGACGCGGAACGCCAGATTGGCGACAATTCGACCCTTGCCCTGCTTTTCATAAGTCATGCCGGTAATCTGGCAGCGTTCGGGCCCCAGCACGGTGCAGGCGGCGGCATGATCCTGTTGCACGCGGGCGATGGCGTCGATGGGCACGCGAAAGCGGTATTGATATTGGAACGCCATGCCGGGGATGGCGGGGATGCCGATTTGCGGTGCCGCTTCTTCGGACATGGCAGCCGCGTCGGCAGCGGACTCGCTGACACCTTCGGATGCCGGCGCTTCGACCGATGTTTCGTCAGCCGCTTTTTCGGAACAGGCGCCAAGGGCGCACAAAGCCACGCCCGCAAAGCAGGCCATTTTCAGACGGTTCATGATGCATTCTCCCAATGTGCGACTCGTCGATCGCAGGGGGAGGCTAACACAAGTCAATCAGTTGACAATAGAGATTCAACCAAATCAGTTGAATTATTTTTCGATGCGGATGAAGCTGTCCAGCACGCGTTTTGACCCCGCTTGCTCAAACGCAATCTCCAGCTTGTTGCCGTCGATGTCGACAATCGCACCATAGCCGAACTTTTCGTGAAAAACGCGCATGCCGACGGCGATGTCGCGGCGCGCCTTGGCACCGACGGTGGTGGATGTCGCGCGGCCCTCGACCGGCGGCGTGCTTGCGGGCCTTAATCCACTGCTGGTGACCGCCCGCTGGAACCCCGGGCCGCGCGTCCGCGTGCGCCCGGCGTCGACCGCAACATGGGCAAAGGGGTCGGCCTGTGCGCCCCAATTGGCACGCCACAGGCTGGCCCCGCCGGCAAAGCTGGTTTCACTATCGACATTCTCGACCGGGATTTCCGCGATGAAACGGCTGGGAATGCTGCTGGTCCATTGACCATAGATGCGGCGGTTGGCGGCATGGAAAATTGTCGCCTGTGTTCGCGCGCGGGTGATCGCGACATAGGCGAGGCGGCGTTCCTCCTCCAGCGCGGCGGTGCCGCCTTCGTCGAGCGCGCGCTGTGAGGGAAACACGCCGTCTTCCCACCCGACCAGAAAGACATGTTCGAACTCCAGCCCTTTGGCGGCGTGGATGGTCATGATGGTGACCTTGTCCTGGTCGCCCTCATTGTCGCGGTCCATGACCAGACTGACATGTTCCAGAAAGGCCTCCATCGATTCATATTCGTCCATCGCGCGCGCCAGTTCGGACAGGTTTTCCAGCCGCCCGGCGGCTTCGGCGCTGCGGTCGGCTTGCAGCATCGCGGTATAGCCCGATTCCTCGATGATCTGCTGCGCCAGTGCGCTTGGCCCCATGGTGCTGGCGGCGTCGCGCCAGCGCGCAACCTGATCCACAAAGCTGACCAGCGATCGCCGCGCCTGCGGGGTTAGCTCGTCCGTGGCGACAATCGTCGTCGCGGCGGTAAGCAACGAACTTTGTTGTGCGCGGGCGAGCTGGTGGATGCGCGCGATGGCCTTGTCGCCCAGCCCGCGCTTGGGCGTGTTGACGATGCGTTCGAACGCAAGATCGTCGGCGGGGGAATAGACCAGTCGCAGATAGGCCAGCGCATCGCGGATTTCGGCGCGCTCGTAAAAGCGAAAACCGCCGATGATGCGGTACGCCATGCCGATCGAGATAAAACGATCTTCAAACTCGCGCGTCTGAAACTGGGCGCGCACCAGAATCGCGGCGGCGTCGAGTGAGGTGCCACGCCGTTCCAGGCTCTCCAGATCGTCGGACACCCGCCGTGCTTCCTCCGGCCCGTCCCACACGCCAATCACGCGCACCTTGTCGCCGGCATTGCGTGTCGTCCACAATGTCTTGCCCAGCCGCCCGCCATTGTGCGCGATCAGCCCGCTCGCCGCCGCCAATATGTGCGGGGTCGACCGGTAATTCTGTTCCAGCCGGATGACGACGGCGTCGGGGAAATCCTTTTCGAAACGCAGGATGTTTGCGACCTCCGCGCCGCGCCAGCTGTAGATCGACTGGTCGTCGTCGCCGACGCAGCAGATGTTCTTGCGCGTTTGGGCGAGCAGCCGCAGCCACAGATATTGCGCCACGTTGGTGTCCTGGTACTCGTCCACCAGGATGAACTTGAAGCGCTGTTGGTATTGCCGCAGCACTTCGGGATTCTCGCGGAACAGCCGGATGCATTCCAGCAGCAGGTCGCCGAAATCGGCGGCGTTGATCGTGCGCAGGCGCTCCTGGTACTGGCGATAGATCGCCAGCGACCGGCCGTTCGCCACCTCGCTGTCCTCGCCCGCCGTCACCTGCTCCGGCGCCAGGCCCCGGTCTTTCCAGCGCTGGATCACCGCCATCAGAACGCGCGCCGGCCATTTCTTGTCGTCGATGTTCTCGGCCGCCAGGATCTGCTTCAACAGGCGCACCTGGTCGTCGGCGTCGAGGATGGTGAAGTTGGGGCGCA
>JBEGPL010000196.1:0-5457 GCA_041181445.1 Pseudomonadota bacterium | reverse complement strand
GGCCTCAGCCTCCCTTTTGCCGGTTGTCGAGCCACGCGGCAACCCGCGCCGCGATGTCGGCAAAGGGCTGGCCCAGCGCGCCGTCGGTGGCGGCGGGCGGCGTGCCATTGTCGCTGGCGGTGCGGATGTCGATGGCAAGCGGGATGCGGCCCAGAAAAGCGTGGCCCATGACGCCGGCGGCGGCTTCGGCGCCGCCATGGCCAAAGGGATCGCTGGCCGCGCCGCAATGCGGACAGACAAAGCCGGCCATATTTTCGACCAGCCCGATGATCGGCACATCGGCCTGTTCGAACAGGCCGATGGCGCGGGTCGCGTCCATCAACGCCAGATCCTGCGGGGTGGAGATGATGACGGCCCCGGCGGGCTTGTGCCGCTGGATCATCGTCAGCTGGACGTCGCCGGTGCCCGGCGGCAGATCGACGATCAACAGGTCAACGTCGCCCCATTCGGCATCGACCAATTGTTCCAGCGCCTTGCCCGCCATCGGCCCGCGCCACGCAATCGCCTGACCCGGCGCGGCAATCTGGCCTGTGGACAGCATCGGCACGCCCCAGCGGTTGGCGACGGGGATCAGCTTTGCCCCCTTGGCTTCGGGGCGCACGCCTTCGCTGTCAAACAGACGCGGCTGCGATGGCCCGTAAATATCAGCATCGACCAGCCCGACCTTGCGGCCCAGCCGGTGCAGCGCGACGGCCAGATTGGCAGCGAGCGTCGATTTGCCGACCCCGCCCTTGCCGCTGCCCACCGCAACGATGGTCAGCCCGCGCTTTTCGGCGGTCATGGCAATGCGCACCTGCGCAACGCCGGGTGCGGCGATCAGACCGGCGCGCACCCGTTCTTCAAAGGCGTCGCGGTCGCCCGGCGGCATGCCGCTGACGTCGAGGACCATGGTCACGGTGCCCTTGTCATCGGCCAGGCGGAGCGCGCTGACGCGGCCTTCGGACACATCGGCGGCAAGGGCGTTGAGGGCAGCAAGATCGATCATCGCGCCGAAATAGGGTCCGCCGGAGCAAAAGCCACCCTGTTTCGTGATCGACCCCCTGTAAATTGCCGTGGCGCTCCCTATAACAGCAATATGAACGACAAAAATTATGCGAACAGCAGCGCCGTTTCGGGGACATGGTCCGCCATCCGGCGCATCGGGACAGGGATCAGCGCGATGGCCGGCAACCCATGGGGCAGCTCGGGCGGCGACGGCAAAGACGGCAAGAGCAGCGACGGCGGCGACGGCCCGCGCAACCCTTGGACGACGCCCGGCCCCGACAAGGGCAAGGCGCGCGGCCCTTCGGCGCTCGACGAACTGCTGCGGCGCGGACGCGGCGGCGGTTCGGGTGGTGGTTCGGGCGGCGGCGGTTCGGGCTTTGGCATGAAATTGCCCGACAGCAGCAAATATTGGAAATGGGGTGCAATGGCCTTTGTCGCGGCGTGGCTGCTGCTGTCGTCGGTGCATTTGGTGCCCGCGCAGAAGAATGGCGTGGTCACCCGCCTGGGCAGTTATTCGCGCACGCTTGGCCCCGGGCTGAACTTTACCATGCCCACGCCGCTGGAACGGGTGCAGTTTGAAGATGTGCTGGCGATCCGCGAGCTGAAGATCGGGGCGGGCGGCGGCGACGTTCAGAATTTTGTGCTGACGCAGGACCAGAATATCATCAATCTGGGCTATGAAGTGCGCTGGCGCGTGCGCGACCCCGAACGCTATCTGTTCCAGATTGCCGAACAGGAAGACACGATCAAGGAAGTCGCCGAAAGCGCGATGCGCGCCACCGTCGCAAATTTCACGCTGACCGACGCCATCGGGCCGCGCCGCGCGATGATCGAAAGCGACGTGCGCCGCCGGATGCAGGAAATGCTCGACAAATATGGCGCGGGCATCGCCATCGAGGCGATCCAGTTGCAACGCGCAGTCCAGCCGAACGAGGTCACCGACGCGTTCAAGGAAGTCGCGGCGGCGCAGCAGGAACGCGAATCGAACATCAACCGGTCGCGCGCCTATGAAAGCCGGATCCTCGAACTGGCGCGCGGCGAGGCGGCGGCGTTCGACAAGATTTACGAACAATATAAGCTGGCGCCCGAGGTGACCAAACGGCGGCTCTATTATGAAACCATGGAACAGGTGCTGGCCCCGCTCGACAAGGTGATTGTCGAAGCGAACGGCGTAACGCCCTATCTTCCGCTGCCCGAAATCCGCAAGCGGGCGATTGCGGCGCAGCAACCCGTCCCGATCACCGTGGAGCCCGGCCAATGAGCATGCTGAATGATTTGTTGGCGCGGCCGCTGCGGCTGCTGGTGCTGGCGCTGGTCGCGCTGATCCTGATGACGTCGGTGCTGTCGGTCGTTCCCGAGGACAAACAGGTCGTCGTGCTGCGCAATGGCGAGGTGTATGGCACCGTCAACCGGTACAAGAAGTCGGAAAGTTTCGGCAATTCGGGCGCGGGCGTTTATGCCAAGATTCCCATTTTCGATCAGGCGTTCACGTTCGACAAGCGGATATTGGGCGCGAAGATGACCGACGAGCGCGTGCTCACCACCGATCAGGCGCTGCTCGAGGTTGATGCCTTTGCGCGGTTCCGCATCGTCGACCCGGTGCGGACCTATACGTCGATCGGCACCGAGGAACGGCTGAAGGGTCAGCTGGTTTCGATCCTCGGCTCGTCGCTGCG
The DNA here is from genome assembly GCA_041181445.1 of Pseudomonadota bacterium. Lineage (GTDB taxonomy): Bacteria > Pseudomonadota > Alphaproteobacteria > Sphingomonadales > Sphingomonadaceae > Sphingopyxis. Next base: position 2,797 of record JBEGPL010000196.1, on the reverse strand, counting down.
CAACGAACTGGGCAAGCGGTCGTTTGCGTCGCTGCTCAGCGCCGAACGCGGCAATGTGATGGCCAATATCCAGATCGCACTCAACCGCGAGGCGCGGCGCTATGGCGCTGAAATCATCGACGTGCGGATCAAGCGCGCCGACCTGCCAACCGGCACCCCGCTGAACGCCGCGTTCGAACGGATGCGTTCGGCACGTGCACAGGAAGCGGCGACGATCCGCGCGCTGGGCGAAAAGGAAGCGCAGATCATTCGCGGCAACGCCGATGGTCAGGCGGCGCAAATCTATGCCGCCAGCTTTGGCAAGGACGCTGAATTTTATGATTTTTACCGCGCGATGCAGTCGTATCGTCAGACGTTCCTGGGCGAAGCGGGCAAAAATGCCGAAAATTCGGTGATCCTGTCACCCGACAACGACTATCTGCGCCGCTTTCGCGGTCGCTGACGACGAACGGTCGATTTTTGGCCATGAACGTCGGTTCATGTTCAATCGGCGTTCAGCCTGAGCGGCGCAATTCCCCGCGCCGGGGCGGATGATTTTGACGAGAGGAAACGACACGTGCGCTATGTTTACGGAATCACTTCGGCCCTGTTGATTGGCGGGTCGGCGCTGGCGCTGACCTCGAACGCGCCCGTCGGTGCGCAGGTCGCACAGAATGAAGCGACCGAAATGGCGCGTGTGACGCCGCGCGCCGGTGCCCCCGAAAGCTTTGCCGATCTGGTCGACCAGTTACAGCCCGCCGTGGTCAACATCGCGACCAAACAACAGGTGCAACTGGGCACGCAGTTCAACCCGCTCGCCGGGACGCGCGAACCGGTGACGCAGGAACAACAGGGCGGCGGTTCGGGGTTCCTGATCTCCACCGACGGCTATATCGTCACCAACAACCATGTCATCACCGGCGGCCCGCGCGGTGAACAGGTGAACACCGTCACCGTGACGCTGACCGACAAGCGCGAATATAAGGCCACGATCATTGGCCGCGACGTCGCGTCGGACCTGGCCTTGCTCAAGATTGATGCGACCGGCTTGCCGTTTGTGAAGTTCGCGGACAGCAGCAAGGCGCGCGTCGGCGACTGGGTCGTGGCCATCGGCAACCCGCTCGGCCTTGGCTCCACCGTCACCGCCGGGATCATTTCGGCGGTGCAGCGCAACATTGGCCAGGGCGGTGCCTATGACCGTTATATCCAGACCGACACCGCCATCAACCGCGGCAATTCGGGCGGGCCCTTGTTCGACCTGAAGGGCAATGTGGTCGGCATCAACAATATGCTGATTTCGCCGGTCGGCGCGAACATCGGCGTCAATTTCGCCATTCCCGCCGAAGCCGCGATCCCGGTGATCGACGCGCTGCGCATCGGCGCGCGGCCCGAACGCGGCTTTCTGGGCATCGGCATTGCCGCTGTTGATGAGGATCTGGCGGCATCGCTGGGCATCGCCAAGGATCGCGGCGAATTTGTCCAGCGGGTCGAGGACGGGCTGGCCGCCGACAAGGCGGGGGTCAAGCGCGGCGACGTCGTGCTGAAAGTCAACGGCCGCGACGTGACCCCCGACAACACATTGTCGTTCATCGTGTCGAACATCAAACCCGGCACCCGCATCCCGCTGGAGGTGATCCGCGATGGCAAGCGGATGACGCTCAACGCCGTCGTTGGCACGCGCCCGCCCGACGAGGAACTGGCGCAGCAGACATTCGACCCCGAAGCTGAGGAGGGCATGCCCGACGAGCCGACGGCGGGCGACGATCAGGCGATCCAGACCGCTCTGGGCATCGCGACCAAGCCGCTGACCGCCGACGACGCACGTGCCATCGGCATCGACCCGTCGACCAAGGGCGTGGTCATATTGGCAGTGTCCGGAACGTCGGACGCCGCGCGCCGCAACCTGCGCCGCGGCGACGTGATCATCACCGCGAATCGCCAGACGGTGACGACCAACACGATGCTCGCCGCCGCAATTGCCGACGCGAAAAAGGCCGGACGCGAGGCGATATTGCTGGAAGTCACGCGGCGCGGCGTGCCGCCCGCCTTTGTGCCGTTGCGGATCAAACCCTGATTCTGGTCCGTCGGGCGCGGTGCGTTGCCGGACTTGACTCGGCCATATGTTCGTGCTATGTTCTCTTCTTGCTTTCGGGAGAATCATGATGATCGGCTATGTAACATTGGGAACCAGCGACCTCGCGCGCGCGGCAACATTTTATGACGCGATTGCTGCTGAACTGGGCGTCGGCCGGATGATGGAATTTGACACGTTCATCGCGTGGGGCGCGCCCGGCGGCGCACCCGGCATTGGCCTGACCAAACCGTTCGATGGCCACCCCGCCAGCGTCGGCAACGGCGTGATGGTGGCGCTGGAGGCGAAGGACAAGGATCAGGTCGACCGGCTGCACGCCATTGCCATCGCGCACGGCGGCACATGCGAAGGCCCGCCGGGACCGCGCGGCGACAGTTTTTACGCCGGCTATTTCCGCGACCTTGACGGCAACAAACTCAACGCCTTCATCATGGGGTGAGCGCGCGGTTCGCCGCTTGATTTCCGGACCTTGGGCGCTAGGTCATAAACGCATAAATACCAACACTGAGGTTTGAAGCAATTTTGTTCAGTGCAAGGCGGCAAGCGGCAGGCTTAGTGGTGCTAAGTCAACGCTTGCCAACGCAGCAATGGACAAAATTGGTCAAATCCCGAAGGGACGTCAAAATGGCTTCGATCTCGCGGCAAAATGCCCTTGCCGGTAGAATGACTACCGACTGCGGACATTTTACCCCGATATCTTTGCCATTTTGACGCCTCAGCGTTGGT
>JBEGPL010000195.1:0-11114 GCA_041181445.1 Pseudomonadota bacterium | reverse complement strand
CGTGATCCGCGCGCCGACGAAGACGATGCCGATGCGCAGCGCGGTTTGCGAGAGCAGGTCGAGCCCGGCGTGGGTACGCTTGTCCTGCGACACGAAACTGAGCGCCAGCCCGATCAGCAGCCCCATCAGCACGATCGGCGCGGTATAATGATCGGCGAGCCACGCGGCGGCGAGGGCGGCGGCGGCGGCGACCAACATGCCGGGGAGGTAATCACGCCAACGGCGCGGTTCCGGCCCCGCCTCGGCCAGCAGCATCTCGCCGTACAGGTCAGCGGCGGCGGGATAGTCATAGGCGGTCAGCTGTGTCATGCGCGGCGCCGCTTCATGTCAGAACCGCAGCACGCGACCCCGTGTCGCGCGTGATCGTCGGCAACATCGCGTGGAACCAGGCGAAGGCAATCAGATATGAGGCGGCGGCAAAGAGGAACAGCGGGAAATAGCCAAGCTTTGCATCGAGCACATAGCCCGTGATCAGGCTGATCGCGACGCCGCCCATATTGCCTGCAAAAGCGCCAAACGCGGTCACGCGGCCGACTTTGGCGCGCGGCACAACGTCGGTGATTGTCGAAAAGAGCGAGAGCGAAAAGCCCTGATGCCCGGCCATCACGACACCCATCATGATCGCCACTGGCCAGAAACTGTTGAGGTTGAGGACGAACGGCAACGGCGTGACGATCAGCGCCGACACAAGCATGACCGACTTGCGCACGCGGTTGACCGACCAACCCTGTTCCAGCAGCCGCGTCGACACCGCGCCGGCAATGAGCGCGCCAATCGCCGACCCGGCAAAGGCCAGCCCCAGCGGAATCGCCAGTTCGCGCGTCGACAGGTCGAAATTGTTGCGATAGAAATCGGGCAGCCAGAAATTGATCAGCCACCAGGTCGCGTCCGACAGCATTTTGGCAATCACGATCGCCCATGTGCGCCGTTCCAGCAGGATCGGGCCATAGGGTGCGCCGTCATCGCTGACGTCCTGCTCCGCATCTTCGGCCCCGCTGTTGAAATGGACACCGCGCGCCATCCATATCCAGAGCAAGAGGCTGACAAAGCCGCCAACTCCGCCGATGATCAGCGCCCCGCGCCAGCCCATGGTTTCGGCAAGCCAGGGGACGACGAACGGCATGCCGATTGTCCCTGCCCCGGCCAGAAATGTGGCGACGCCGAACGCCAGCGACCGGCGGTCGGGTTCGAACAAGGTTGCCACGGTCTTGATCGTGAGCGGCGTTTGCACCGCTTCGGTCACGCCCAGTCCGACACGCGCGGCGACCACATGCCATGTCGTCAGTGCCCAGCCATGCGCCATCGCGGCCAGGCTCCACGCCGACACACCGACGTGCATCGACCGGTTGACGCCCAGCCGGTCGACCAGCCAGCCGGTGACCAGAAAGGCAAGCGCTGCCGAAAATTGCGTGACGGCTGCCAGATTGCCGAAATCGGCGTTGGTCCAGCCAAAATCGGCCATCATGTCGGGTTTGAGAATGGCGATGATCGGTCGGTCCATCGCGTTGAACACCCCGGCCAGGCACAGGATGGAAAACAGGGTCCAACGGCGCTGGTTGCTCACATTGCCCGTCATTTTGCGTGATCCTCCACCCCAAGTTCACCGCGTAGCGCGCGGCGCGTGCGCCTGTCCACCGCGCAAAAGAAAATGGACCGCCTGCACCCTGCACAGACGGTCCACTTTTACGCCCTCGGCGACCCGGAGGGCAGCTCGTCCAGCAAATTATCCGCCGAAATTGACGCGCAGGTTGATGCCGAAATAACGGTCGGCGTCACGCGGAATCTGGTAACGGATCGACCCGCCCGGACCGCCGCTTTCCTTGTGCGCAACATAGGATTTGTCGAACAGGTTGCGGACCTGGAAGCTCAGTTTCCAGCCATCATCGGTCGAACCGATCCCGGCCGAGAGATTGACCAGCGAATAGCCGTCGATGGTGCCCAGCGTCCGCACCGCGGCACTGGGAGAGAAAATCGAAAGCTGCTTTGTCTGTCCCGAAAATTGGCTGCCAAGGAAGATGTCGAGGCCTTGCGAGACGGCGCCGCGGTAATCGAGGCCGAGCGTGCCCTTCCACTTTGGCGCGAACAGCAGGGGGGTGCCGGACGGAATGATGTCCGCCGGATTGGCACCCGGAACGGCCTTGAACGTGTCGACATGGGCATCGGTATAAGCAAGCCCGCCGGTGACGGTCAGTCCGTCGATCAGCACCGCGTTGAAGTCTGCCTCGACACCGCGGGTCGAAACCTTGCCGGCGTTGGTGAAGCGGGACACGACGACCCCGCCCGCCAGATCGGGGTTATTGGCCTGGAAATTGTCGAACTTCGTGTAGAAGGCCGCCAGATTGAGCGTCGCCCGGCCGTCGAAGAGGGTGTTCTTGAGGCCGACTTCGAACGCGTTCGACGTTTCCGCCTCGACGGGCAGAACGCCGGTGGCGCCCAGATTGAAGAAGATATTATAACCCGGACCCTTGTAGCCGCGCGTGAAGGTCGCATAGCCCATCACATCGTCGGTCAGGTCATATTGCACGCCCGCGCGGCCCGACAAATTGTGCGTTTCAATATTGTCGGCGAACGGGCCGAAGCTCGGGTTGACCCCGCCCGTCGCGACCGGTGCGCCCGTACCGTTGACGTCGAGTCCGGTCGAAATGCGCGAATGATAGACGCTAAGCTTGTCGATCGTGTAGCGCAGACCCGCGATCAGGCGGAAGCTGTCCGTCGCGTTCAGCGTTGCATTGCCGAACAGCGCGAAGTTCTTGAACACCGCGCCGTGCGGCGCGACGCCAACCGGCGTCCGCGAGGGTGCGGCGAGCGGGCTGGTGCAGGGTGTCGGAACCGTCGGCGCAGGCGGCGTGGCCGCCGCGCACACAATGCTGCGCCGCGTGAACACACGGTCGTTCTTGGCATGCGAATAATAGCCGCCGACAACATATTCGATCAGGTTGCCGGTGGGCGAAGCCAGTCGCAATTCCTGGCTGAAGGTCTTGGCCTTCTGGGGCCCTGCGTCGTGCAACTGGTTGAGCCCGATATAGGCACGGTCAAGCCAATCGCCGTCGCGGACTTCAAGATTCTTCCAGTTACGATATGCGGTGATCGAGGTGAGGACATGGTCACCGATTTCGGAGTCGAACTGCCCCGACAGACCCCAGCTTTCTTCCGTGGTGCTGGTCACCAGATTTTGCGTCACTTCGCGCGTGTCGGCGCCGCGTGGTGTCGGCAGGACCTGAAACGCAAGGCCGGTCCCGGTGGTGCCGATGAGCTGGGCACAACAATCGTCGTCGGCCTTGCGATAGTCGGCGATGAGCGTGAAGGTCGTGGCAGGCGACAAGTCTGCGACAATGGTGCCGCGCGCGCCATAATGTTTGTATCCGTTGACCCGCGTCCCCGTGGTCAGGTTGCGGATATTGCCGTCATATTCGCCATAGAAGGCCGTCAGTCGGCTGCGGATGGCTTCGCTGAGCGGTACGTCGATGGCCGCGCGGCCGCGGAATTCGGATTTGGTGAAATAGCTGGCTTCGAGCGTGCCGCCCAAATCTTGACCGGGACGCTTTGTGACGATGTTGATGGCACCGGCGCTGGCGTTCTTGCCGAACAATGTGCCCTGCGGGCCGCGCAAAATTTCGATCCGCTCGATATCGACAAGATCTGAAAAGGCCTCACCGGCGCGGGCATAGACCACCCCATCGACGACTGTTGAAACGCTGGGTTCGGCCGCGATCGAGAAGGTGGCGGTGCCAACACCGCGCATGTAGAGCGACTGATTCAGCGTCGTGCCCGACTTTTGAATGTTGAGCGTCGGGATGAGAATTTGCGCCGTTTCCAGATTGAGCCCGCCTTGTTCGGCGATCTTTTCGCCGCTGATCGCGGTAATGGCCAACGGAACGTCCTGGAGCCGCTCCGACCGCTTTTGCGCGGTGACGAGGATTTCGGCGGGCGAGGCCGTTTCGGCGTCCTCGGCGGCATCCTGCGCGAAGGCGGGCGCTGCCATCGTCATAGCGGCAAGCGAAACGCCGAGCGCCAGACGCCGTGCAAAGCGCGTGGCGGCGGTTTGTGTCACCGCTGTCATGTTTGATTGCGAAAACCCGCGAAGCGTTTCGATGCCTGCCATGTCAAATTCTCCCTTAAACCATTGTTTTTATTAGATATGATCGATTAACCCTGTGAATATCATGGTGAAGCTAGGCCAATTGGCCCGCAAATGTCAATCTTGTCGGACACGAAATTCGGTGTATTGTGTCATCGGTGTCACACAAATTTCGGGAGGGCGTGAACAGGTGTCAACGGCGATGCATCTCGATTGGCGGGCCGGCGCTTTTGTGCTGGCGTTTGCCGACGGACGCGCGCTGATCACCCAAAGCCCCGACGCTCCGGCTATCGCCATTGGCACCGGCGTTCCGCATGTCAAAATGGTGCGCGGCAATTTTGCGCTGACCGACGCGGAATTGGCGATGACGCCGCTGTCGCATGCCGCACCCGACCCCACGGATGATGCAGCGGTGTTATTTTCGGCCACTGCCGGGGCGCCGCCCGTGCTGCGCATGACGGCCAGCGACGGCGTGTTGCGCTTTGCGGTCCTTGCGGGCACCCCGAATCGCTTCGCCTTGCGCCTGGCCGCCGATGCGGACGAGCATGTCTATGGCGGCGGCGAACAAATGTCCTATTTCGACCTGCGCGGGCGCCGCTTTCCGATCTGGACGTCCGAACCGGGGGTCGGCCGCGACAAGGACCGCGAATTGACGCGGACCATGGATACGCTCGGCATGGCGGGCGGCGATTATTGGACGACCAATTATCCGCAGCCGACCTTCCTGTCGTCGGCGGGCTATGCGCTGCACGTCGATTGCGCGGCATTTCAGACGCTCGATTTCACCGCGCCCGACCATCACCGGATCGAAGCATGGGCGGTGCCCGACCGGATCGAACTGTGGCGGGGTGACGACCCCGCCGCGCTGGTTTCGGCGCTGTCGCAGCGTTTCGGGCGGCAGCCGGCGCTGCCCGACTGGGCAATGGGCGGCGCGATCATCGGCCTGAAGGACGGGATCAACAGCTTTGCCCGGCTCGACGCAATGCTGGACGCCGGGGTCGCGGTGTCGGCGCTGTGGTGCGAGGATTGGTGCGGCATCCGCCAGACCAGCTTTGGCCGCCGCCTGTTCTGGGACTGGCAGGCGAACGACGCGCGCTACCCGGGCCTGCGCGACCGGATCGCCGCGCTGGCGGCACGCGGCATCCGCTTCATGGGCTATGTAAACCCCTATCTGGCGGTCGACGGCCCGCAATATGCCGAAGCGGCGGCGGCGGGGTTTCTGGCGCTGCGGGCCGACAGCGACGCGCCATACGCTGTCGATTTTGGCGAATTTGACGCGGGCGTGGTCGATTTCACCAACGCGGCGGCGGCGGACTGGTTCGCTGATCGCATCATCGGGCGCGAAATGCTCGACATCGGCCTGTCGGGCTGGATGGCGGACTTTGGCGAATATCTGCCCACCGACGTGCGCTTGTCCGACGGGTCGGACCCGATGACGCGGCACAATGAATGGCCGGTGCTGTGGGCCAGGGTCAACGCCGACGCGCTCGCCCGGCGCGGGCGCACCGGCGACGCGCTGTTCTTCATGCGCGCGGGTTTCAGCGGCGTCGGTGCGCATTGCCCCTTGCTGTGGGCGGGCGACCAATGTGTCGATTTTTCGCGCCACGACGGTATCGGGACAGTGCTGACCGGCGCGTTGTCGTCGGGGCTGGTCGGCAACGCGTGGCATCACAGCGATTGCGGTGGCTATACCAGCCTCGAGGGCAATGTGCGCACCGCCGAACTGATGATGCGCTGGACCGACATGGCGGTGTTCGCGCCGGTGCTGCGCACGCATGAAGGCAATCGGCCCGATGATAATTTGCAGATCGATTCGACGCCCGAAATCCTCGCACATTTCGCGGCGATGTCGCGGTTCCATGTCGCGCTGGCACCCTATGTGCGCGCGCTGGGCGACGCGGCTGCTGCGACCGGGCTGCCGTTGATGCGGGCGATGATGCTGCATTATCCGCGCGATCCGGCATGCGCGGCGCTGCACGACCAATTTCTCTACGGCCGCGATCTGCTGGTCGCGCCGGTCGTGACCGAGGGCGCGGCGGCGCGCTGCGTCTATCTGCCTGCCGAAGACGACTGGCTCTGGCTCTGGGACGGCAGCGGGACGGCTGCGGGATGGCAGGAGGCCGCCGCCGCCGCCGGTCTGCCCCCGGCCTTTGTGCGCCGCGGCGGCGATTGGACCGACCGGCTGCTTGCCATCGGCGCGGCGCACCGCCAAGCATGGCGTAAGGAGGCGGCGGCATGAGCGAGAAGATGAGTGGCGGGCGCGGCGGCGATCGCGCCTCGATCCGCGAAGTGGCCGCGCGCGCGGGCGTATCGGCCAAAACCGTGTCGCGGGTCATCAACAATCACCGTTATGTGACCGCTGACACGCGCAGCCGGGTCGAGGAAGCGATCAAGGCGCTCGGGTTCCGGCCCAGCATGGCAGCGCGGGTGCTGGCGGGGACGCGGTCGGGTCAACTCGCGCTGCTTTATGACAATCACAGCCCCTATTATATCCACCAGGTGCAGGAAGGCTGCTGGAGCCGGTGCCAGAGCGGTGACATCCGCCTGCTGGCGCAGCCAGTCGATGTTGCCGATCCGCTGGTCGGAGAGAAAGTGCGCGGGCTGATCGCCGAAACCCATGTCGATGGCATCATCCTGTCGTCGCCGGTCACCGATTGCCCGAAAGTGCTGGCGGCGCTGGAAGAAGCGGGGATTCCCTTTGCCCGCATTTCGCCCGGCACCAATCATGCGATGACATCGTCGGTGTTCATGGACGATGCGCAGGCCGCCGACGACATGGCGACGCACCTGATCAACCTGGGCCACCGCCGCATCGGATTCATTGTCGGCCACCCGAACCATATGGCGAGCGACCAGCGCCTGTTTGGCTATCGCCGCGCGCTCGACCGCGCTGGGATCGATTATGAACCGATGCTGGTCCAGTCCGGCGAATTTGATTTTGAAAGCGGTGCGTCGGCGGCCCGCACGTTGCTCGACTTGCCCGAACCGCCGACGGCCATCTTTGCCAGCAACGACGATATGGCGGCGGGCGTGCTGGCGGTTGCGCACCGGCGCGGCGTCGCGGTTCCGGGCGATCTGTCGGTCGCGGGTTTTGACGACACGACGCTGGCGCGCGTTGTCTGGCCGCCGCTGACCACCATCCGCCAGCCGGTCCGCGATCTGGCCTATACCGCCACCGACATGCTGCTGCGCGGCGGCGGTCTGGTCGAACATCAACGCCTGCCGCACGATTTGATCATCCGCGATTCGACCGCGCCACCCCCCGACCTTCCCCGCATCGCCGCCACCGGCGGCCTCGCCAAACCCCGGAAAGACATATTGTGAGCGCAGACTGGCCCCCCTTGATTGATCAAATGCTCCCCGCGCCGCCCCCATTGCGCCCACTCGGGACCGATGGCCCGGCGATGGCGCCGCTTGCGTGGGGCATGTGGCGCTTTGCCGGGCACAGCATTGATGAGGCGCGCGCGATGATCGACGCCGCGTTCGACATTGGTGTGACGCTGTTCGATACCGCCGACATCTATGGCTTTGGCGAACAGGGTTTCGGCGCGGCGGAAGCCTTGCTGGGCGATGTGTTCGCGGCGACGCCGGGGCTGCGTGGCCGCATGATACTGGCGACCAAGGGCGGGATCACGCCGCCGGTCCCCTATGACAGCAGCCGGGCGTGGCTGACCCGGGCGATCGACGATTCGCTGCGGCGGCTGCAAACCGAACATGTCGACCTGTGGCAGGTGCACCGCCCCGACATATTGACCCACCCCGCCGAGGTCGCCCGGACGCTGGAAGACGCGCACCGCGCGGGCAAGATCGGCGCGGTCGGCGTGTCGAACCACACCGCGGCGCAGATCGATGCGCTGCGGGCGGCGCTGACCATCCCGCTGGTGTCGACCCAGCCCGAATTTTCGCCGCTGTGCCTCGACCCGATCACCGACGGTGCGCTCGACCGCGCGATGCGGGATGGCACGACGGTGTTCGCCTGGTCGCCGCTGGGTGGCGGACGGATCGCGTCGCCGGACAGCCCGCGCACGGTTGCGGTCGCCGCCGCGCTCGACGCAGTGGCCGCCGGGCATGGCGTGTCGCGCGCCACGGCCGCGTTCAGCTGGATCATGCATCACCCGGCGCACCCGATTCCGATCATCGGGTCGCAAAATCCGGCGCGCATCCGTGAAGCGGGCGCGGCGCAAACCCTGCGCTGGACCCGCGCCGATTGGTATGCCGTGCTGGTCGCGGCGCGTGGAGAAGGACTGCCATGACCGACACCAAATTTCCGCCGTGCGAGATCAGCTGGTTCTCGGCGCTGTGCGACGATGATTATGAATTTCTGGGCGTGCCGGATCCGATGCTGGCGTCAAGCTGGGATCATTGCCGCAACATCGTGATGCAGGCGGAAAAAGGCGGGTTCGACAATATCCTGCTGCCGTCGGGCTATGCGCTGGGTGTCGACACGACCATTTTTGCGGGGGCGATCGCGCCGCTGACGCGCAATATCCGCCTGTTGATGGCGGTGCGCATCGGCGAGGATTGGCCGCCGCAACTGGCGCGGCGGATCGCGACGCTCGACCGCATATTGGGCGGGCGGCTGACGGTGAACATCATCTCGTCCGATCTGCCGGGTGAGGTGATGGCGAGCGGTCCGCGCTATGGCCGCACGCGTGAGGCGATGCAGATTTTGAAGACGATGCTGAACGGCAACGCGCTCGACCATCAGGGTGACCATTATCAGCTGAAGCTTGATCCGCCGCGCATCACCACCCTCAGCGGAAAATGTCCGCCGCTCTATTTTGGCGGCCTTTCGGAGGATGCCCGCGAAGCCGCCGCCGAGGGATGCGACGTGTTCCTGATGTGGCCCGACAAAATCGAAAATGTCCGCGCCATCATCGCCGACATGAAACTGCGCGCGGCCAAATATGGCCGCACGCTGCGTTTCGGCTATCGCGCGCATGTCATTGTGCGCGAAACCGAGGCCGAGGCGCGGGCTTATGCGACGCGGCTGCTCAGCCACCTCGACGCCGAAACCGGCGCGGCGATCAAAGCCAAGTCGCTCGACACGGCGTCAGCAGGCGTGGCGGCACAAAATGCGCTGCGTGCGGGCGCCGGCGACGACGGCTATGCCGAACCGGGGCTGTGGACCGGCATCGGTCGGGCGCGCTCGGGCTGCGGCGCGGCGATTGTCGGCGATCCCGATCAAGTGCTGGCCAAGATCAACGCCTATCGCGCCGAAGGGATCGAGGCGTTCATCCTGTCGGGCTATCCGCACGCCGCCGAATGCGATCTGTTCGCGCGGCACGTGCTGCCAAAATTGAACCACGGGCCGTTGATGCTCTGAATCGCTGCGCTTTTCAGGCCTTTCGCGCGCAAAATGAGGGACTTTTTTTGGCGGGCTGTGACGAATATCATAGCGCACTCCGTTCATCGCTATAAATGCACAACTCGCCGCTGGACAAGTCGCGTCGAATCGGCGACATCTGGCGGAACATTTTGTCGGCCGGGGAGTGGTGGCATGAAGTTTCGGCGCGCGTCCGCATTGAATTTGTTCAATCATTGGCGCGCCGCCGCATTTGTGCCGCTGGCGATGCTGCTCGCGGCGGCGGGCGGCGACACGGTGCCGCAAGTCGTGCTGGCAACGCCCGGGACGAGCGATGCGACCAGCGGCAATGTGACGCGCTATACGCTGCGCTTTTCCGAAGACATGGTGCCGCTGGGCGACCCGCGCGCGCCCGCCCCGGCAAAGAGCGACTGCCCGGTCCCTTCGGAGGGACGCTGGGTCGACACGCGTACGTTCGTGATCGAATTTGCCCGCGCGTTGCCGGGCGGCATTGCCTGTGCGGTCGATCTGAAGGCCGGACTTGCCACGCTGCGCGGCGTCGACGTCGCGGGCACGCGCAGCTTTCCGATCGATACCGGCGGACCGTCGGTGCGCACGGTCATCACCGGCGGAAGCTATGAGGGTATTGAGGAAGACACGATCTTTCTGATCGCGACCAATGTCGCCGCCGACCGGGCATCGGTCGCGCGCTATGGCTATTGCGCGGTCGATGGCATCGGCGAAAAAATCGCGCTCGATGTGCTGCCACAGGACAAGGCCGTCGAAATTCTCGACGGGCTGGGCGCAAGCAACTGGACGCGAATCAATTTTCTCGACGAAGCCGGGCTGCCCGCGCGCTTCCCCGAGGCCGGGGCTGACCGCGACGCCGCGCTGGCGCGGATGATGGCGGTCAAGTGCCGCCGCCCGCTGCCCCCCGGTCGCGAAATGGCGCTGGTGTGGGACGCGCGCATCGAACAGCTTGGCGCCAAGAGCCGCACGGCTGGCCGTGACCAGCGGTTCGACTTTGACGTGCGGCCAGCCTTTTCGGCGCGGTTCGAATGCAGCCGCGTCAACCCGCAGGCGGGGTGCAACCCGATCCGCGATGTCAATGTGCGGCTAACGTCCGAAGTCCCGCGCGCGCAAGCGGCGGCGGCGCGGCTCCGTTTTGCCGACGGCAGCGAACGCGCGCCCGCCTTTGCCAGCGACGACACGTCGGCGACGGTCAGCCGCCTGACGTTCGAAGGGCCATTTCCCGAAGCACGCGACGCGACCGTCATCCTGCCCGCCGACCTGACCGATGAAAGCGGCCGGCCGCTGCAGAACGCGGCGCGCTTTCCGCTCGCCGTGCGCTTTGACGCCGCACCGCCGCTGGTCAAATTCGCCGCGCCGTTCGGCATATTGGAAGCGAGCGAGGGCGGCGTGCTGCCAGTCACGGTCCGCGCCGTCGAACCCGCGCTCAAACAAAAGACCAGCGGTGTCAGCGGCGAACAGATGCGCGTCGATGCCAGCGACGGCGACATTGCCGCATGGCTGCGCAAGATTGACGACGCCGACGACACCGACCTGCGCGCGATTCCCGACGGCAAGGGCGGCGAGCGCACGGTCAACTATACTGGCACCAAGCCGTTGCTGCGGCCCGGCACGGGCAACGACATCGACCTGCCACTGCCGGGCAAGGGCAAGGATTTTGAGGTCGTCGGCATCCCGCTGAAAGCGCCCGGATTCTATGTT